>NZ_DASYCH010000134.1:0-3410 GCF_036500295.1 Puia sp.
TCCAGGATGCGCCGGATGAGCTTTTCGCCGTATTGAGTAGCCTGCCCGATCCGGCCGAGGGCTTTTTGCTGATCCGGCGTCAGGTTGTCCGCTTCATCCTGTAGCAATTGCTGCCACATGCTGATGCTGGCGAAGGGAGTACTGAGGTCATGGCTGACGATGCTGATCAGCGAGTTCTTTTCATAGTTCAATTCCGACAACCGTTCGTTCTGCCGGATCACCAGGTCGTTGGTGGCCTGCAATTTCCGGTTGACATTGCGTTTGACGATAAAGGCCATTGCGGCGGCGATGGCGATGAGCAGCAGGCTGATGGCCATGACCATCATGATGCGGTAATGAAATTTTTGCTGGGTGATCTCCGACTGCAGGAGCAGGTTCCTGTTCTCGCTTTCCCTTGCTTCATATTTTTGTTCCAGCTCGGCGATCGCTTTGTAGGTATCGCTGTTGACGAGGGCCGTATCCAGCTCGTACCATTTACCCTGGTATTCCCAGGCTTTTTTATAATTGCCCCGGTGTTGCTCAAGCTTGGAAAGGATCTGGTAGCTATCGGATTGTTTGCTTTTCGAGTCGAGCTGTTCGGCCATATGCAGGGAGAGGTCCCCGTATTTTTCGGCCGAATCGAATCTGCCCTTTTGTGTAAAGACATCGGCCATATTCAGCACATCCAGCCAGATATCTGCCGAGCGCGTGATGGTATGTGCGGCCAGGTCGTGGACATAATTGTTCCGGAAGTAAAACAGCGCCGTATCGTATTCCTTGAGGTAGTAGGAATTGGTGCCGATATTATTATAGAGAGAGGAGAGGTCTTCGCCGTTTTTTTCTTCGAGCACTTTACCGATCCGAAGTCCTTCTTTTAAAAAGATCCGGGAGCTGTCATAAAGACCAAGACGGGTATAGATCGCGCTGAGATTGACATAGGAACGGAAAAGAGAACCGGGGTCGCCAAGCCGTTGGTTCAGTTTTACGCATTCCAGGTATACCTCTTTCGCCTTTAGCGGTTGCTTCATATTCTGCGTGTATACCGCAGCCAGATCTGTCAGGGCCTTGATCTCATGCGTGACGTCGCCGATCCTGCGGGCCTCGCGGAGGGTTTGGAGATAATAATCGATGGCCTTCTTATAGTCCCCTTTATTCTCATAATAATATCCATAGAGACTGAGGGCCATGACCTTTGCGGACGGGTATTGTCCCTTCAGATAGGCGTGATAGATATAATCCGCGTAATAACCGATGGAATCCGACCGGGCCTCCGTAAGATGAACAGCCCTGCTATACATTTGCTGGAGCGCGGCAGTGTCAACCTGTCCAAAAAGGACCCGGGCAGTCAACAGGAGGAAAAAGAAGACGAAGGACCGCTTCACAGCATGTTTTGATTCAGATTCGAATGAGACGTTTCACCACTCCAAGGTAACGATCTTTCCGCAGTCTTTAGTCGATCAATTTATGCCGCAGGGCAAACTTTACGAGGCCTACGGTATTATTGACGCCCAGTTTGGCGATGAGGTTCTTGCGATGCGTCTCTACGGTGCTGACGGACAGGAAAAGTTTCTCTGCGATCTCGGCATTGCTGTATTCCTTGCAGATGAGCCGGAGCACCTCCAGCTCCCGCCGCGAAAGGATCTCATCGATCTGTTTGTCTTCGATGGTAATCGTATGACGGAAGTCTTCGTCCCGGTCTCCGATATGGACGTCCTTGCTGAAATAGCTGCCGCCATCCCGGACAGTCCGGATTGCTTCGAGGAGCTCTTCCAGGCTGGCATTCTTTAACACGTATCCCTGGATGATGTGTTTTGTCAGTTTGTGAATATAGCGGGTGCCCCGTAAAAGAGTGAGGTAGATGATCTTCAGGTCGGGACGCAGAACCCGGATCTGTTGTAGCAGTTCTTCTTCGCCCATGTCCGGCAAATAAACATCCAATAATAAGATATCGGCCTGAAGGCCCGGGATCTCACCCAGCAGTTGTCGCCCCGATGCGGCAGTACCGATCACTTCTATACCATTCTGTCTGCCCAATAACAAGGACAACCCTTCCAGATAGATCTCATGATCATCCGTAATAAAAACTCGAACCATGTTAGTTTAATAGATTCCGTAAGTGTTTCAACTACAAAGCAAGTTATAACTATTTATGATATGAGTGAATAAAAAACCGGCCGGGCTCTTAAATTTAAAAATAGAGCAGGCCGGTTTTTCGTCGAATGTCGTGAATTAGCAAGTATTTCAGGGGACCCCTCCGGGCGGCACTAATAATTAAATGAGTACTCATCCAGCTTGATTAGTTGAGATTTTCTATTATACCTGCGATCCCCTGCCCACCGCCGACGCAGGCGGTTACGATGCCATACTTTTTATTCAATCGTTTGAGGTCATGGATGATCTGGATGGTGAGCTTGCAACCGGTGCAGCCAAGGGGATGACCCAGGGCAATGGCGCCACCATTGGTATTCACGATCGCCGGGTTCATTTCCAGCCGGCGGATGACGGCCAGGGACTGGGAGGCAAATGCCTCGTTAAGCTCTACCAGGTCGATCTGTCCCAGGTTCATACCCGCCTGCCGGAGGGCCTTGGGCACGGCTTCCACGGGCCCGATGCCCATGATCCGGGGATGTACGCCGGCGCTGGCGCATGCTACCAGGCGGGCGATGGGACGAAGGCCCAACTCCTTGATCATTTTTTCTCCCATGACGATGACAAAGGCGGAACCGTCACTGGTTTGGGAGGAGTTGCCGGCCGTTATACAGCCGCCGGCCGCAAAGACAGGTTTTAGCTTTGCCAACGCTTCCAGCGAAGTATCGGCCCGGGGCCCTTCATCGGTATCCATGATAAAACTTCGTTGCTGACGGCGTCCTTTGTCGTCGACATACACTTCTTCCACGTCGAGCGGTAGGATGCCGTTCTTGAAGTAACCGTTCTTTATGGCATTGATGGCTTTTTGATGGGACGCATAGGAGAATTGATCCTGGTCTTCCCGGCTTACGTTAAATTCTTTGGCCACCGCTTCGGCGGTGAGACCCATATTGAGATAATAATCCGGTTCTTCGGAAGCGATGGAATAGGCGGGTACGGTCTTCCAGCCCGCCTGCGGCACCATGCTCATGCTTTCGGTACCCCCGGCGATGATACAATCGGCCATACCGGAACGGATCTTGGCCGTCGCCATGGCGATGGTCTCCAGTCCGCTGGCGCAATAACGGTTGACAGTCACCCCTGCCGCATGAATGCCGACGGCGCGGGCGGCGATGATCCGGCCTACCTGGAGGCCCTGCTCGGCTTCGGGAACGGCGTTGCCAACGATCACGTCGTCGACCCGGTGGGGATCCAGTTGAGGGACGGAGGCCAGCAGGCCCCTGATCACATTGATAGCCATGTCATCGGGACGATAAAAACGAAATTTGCCTCTTTTGGATTTT
>NZ_DASYCH010000135.1:0-3461 GCF_036500295.1 Puia sp.
ACCGGACTCGACGGGACTCTGCGCGGGCGACTCCCTCGTCCTCCACACCAAAGGGACCGATGTCGTCCAATGGATCGGCGACATCGCCGGCCTCAACTCGACCACGGATGCCAACCCCGTCGCACAACCCCCGCAGACCGCCCACTACCAGGTCGTGGGCAGCGATGCCTATGCCTGTTTCAGCGACACCGCCGCGATAACGGTAACCGTCCTGCCCCTGCCCACGGTGAATGGCGGCGGTAATGTCGAAGTGCTGGCCGGTGAGCCCATCTCACTGGCGGCAACGGGCAGCAGCGATATCGTCAAATGGGAATGGACGCCGGCGGTGTATCTGAGTTGTACCGACTGTGCGCAGCCCGTTTGCACCCCGAAGAAACCGGAATTGTATCAGGTCATCGTGACCAACGATGTCGGCTGCCATGCGCGGGACTCAGTGCAAGTGAAGCTGCTTTGCGTCGAAGCCCATGTCCGCATCCCCGAAGGGTTCAGCCCCAACGGCGATGGCCATAACGACCGGTTTAGTATCCTCGGCATCGGCGAGGTGGATCACCTGGTCATCTATGACCGCTGGGGGGTGAAGGTGTTTGAACGCGATCATTTCTATACGGCCGACCTCGGGAACCAGTGGGATGGTAACTTCCACGGCCAGCCCACGGCGACGGGGGTCTATGTGTATTTTGTACAGATGTCCTGTCCTTCGGGGGGGAGTTTTATCCGAAAAGGTACGCTGGTATTAGTAAGGTAAGTTGTGTATATTTAAGTATGCAAAAGCTTAGCGTCCTTTTTCTGTCGCTGGTGGTGCTGTTCCTTTTCTTTGCAGGGTTCTACCTGTACTATGTCCCCGCCAACAAGGCAAATCTCAACCGATATGGTTTTCTTGTCCTGCAACAGCTGGAAGCGTCGATGCAATACAAGTACAAGGCCAACCAAAACCTTTTTGCCAATTATGTAGAACCGGGCGCAAGCGGCCGGGGCAACGGCTTTCGCCGTGCAAAGCGTTGGCTGAGCAATTTTGGAGTGGATAGCGTATTCCGCAGCGATACCGCGACGCATAGCGATCACCTCTATTATTATTTTCGACGGGGCGCGGATTCCGTCGGGGTGTCGGTGCCGATTGCGCAATTTATGGCCGATCAGCTCGGGTCCCATGCCAGCGATTTCTTCGGCAGCTTTATGTTGCTGAAGATAAAAGGGGATCATGTGGTCACCATGTATAAGAATGCGGGGTTGCCCATCGGGACCGAGATCGCGACGGATTCCCTGCTAAAAGGCAGCAAGGGCGCTTTCTATCCCGGCGTGACCGATCTGCATGCCGGCGATCTGGACTACAAACTTTTTTATATCCCGATGAGTCTCGGCAATCAGCATTTTGTGCTTTGCGGGATCAAGGACGAGGTGGAATACAACCAGTCCACCCATGCGGTGCCTGCGGGCTTTGTCTACCCGATAGTCATCGTGTTCTTGCTGCTATGGATCATCTCGCCGCTGATCCGGCTTTCCATCATGGGCCCGGCGGAAAAGGTCCGGCTGCGCGACTTCACCGGGTATTGCTTCTCGTTGGTTGGCGGGAGCATGGTCCTCACGCTGATCATTATCCAGGTATTATTGCTCTCCGATGGCGATGCCCGCCAGGACCAGCACCTGCAACAATTGTCCACGCAAGTGGACGCGTCCTTCCGCGCGGAACTAGGCCGGGCCTATCGCCAGTTGTCGGCACTGGACACCCTGCCCCTGAGGCCGGTTGATCATGGCAAGCCGCGGGACTGGCGCCAGGGGTATTTTGACGTTTCGACCGAACTGGCGGATCATCTGCGGCAGGACCCGGCCAACTCCTATTATAACTTCGACCGGATCGACTGGGTCAACGACAGCGGGCGCCAGGTGATCAACGGCAGTCTTGACAAAGACCTCGACACGCTGTTTATCGACGTGTCGCAACGGAAATACTATACCGATTTTCGCAACAATACCTGTGTCACGCTACCGGATATCGATACGGCACTGGTGAGCGTTCAACCCGTGGTGACCTGGACGGAAGGCGCGCCGCGGATGGTCATCGCCCGGCGAAGTGCCGTGCCGGGGATCTTTATCGTCACGCTGTCCACGGATATGTATTCTATCAACCGGACCATCCTTCCCTCGGGTTTTGGATTTTGTCTGATCGATGCCGAAGGGCGGGTGCAGGTGCATTCCGATCCTAATCATTCCTTGAACGAGAATTTTATCGATGAGGTGGCCGATGGCGTCAGCCTGCGGTCCGCGATGAAGGCCCGCCAGGAACTCTATCTGCCCGGGACCCAGCTATATGGCCGGGAATATGGGTTGGTCGTGAAGCCCGTGCAAAACCTGCCTTACTATCTCGTCACCTATTATGATAAGGGATATATCCAACCCGTCAACATGCGCATCCTGATCTTCTCGCTGGCGGGTTGCGGGATGGTGCTCCTGCTCTCGGGCGCCATGTGGCTCATCTTCTTCCGGCGGCGCTGGAATGAACGGCCGCTGCTCTTTAATGTGATGGACTATCTTCCCTGGATCGTCCCGCGCGGGTCGGCGGCGAAGATCTATCGCATCGGCTGGGTCGCGCTGCTGATCTATGTCGTGTGGACAACCCTGGCCGTGACCCTCTCCGTTTTTTATGGTCCCGGCAACAACCAACGCGTGCTGATCCTCCTGCTGCTGACGCCGTTGCTGGTGTCCGTCGGCCTGAAGACGATCATCCGGATGCGCCGGGAAAAAATAACGGGCAACGCACCGATCACTCATGGCGAAGAAGGGTTGCTAATGGCGGCCGAAGAGCCTTTTGAGGACACCAGCCGGCTCAACCATCTCTTACATTATTGTCTGCTTGCGGAAGCTCTCGTGCTGGCCATGGGCGCACTGCCCGCCGCGCTGTTCACCTGGTATGCCAACAACCAGGAACTGCTGCAATCCGTGAAGAAGGAACAGTTCCTGCTCGCCGGTTCGCTGGATAGCCGGAAATCCGTGCTGTATCAGAATGTCCAGGCGCTGGATAATGGCGTTGCGCCGGATACCCTTTTTGCCGACTGGCAATATAACCGGGGGATCTACCCGCTGTTCAAAGCGAAATTGACGGTCGGCCGCGATAGCCTGCCCCCGCCGGAGAGTGCCTTTGGCGTCGCCTCGACCTATTTCCAGGTGGCCGGCTGGCTCGCGAATGATTATTACGATCCGGAATATGTGCCCGTGCTGGGTGGCGGGAGTGATGACGGCCGCTGGGTCTGGACCAAGCCAAAGGCGGACACGATGCGGTTCTACTACGCGCAAAATCGGCAGAATGTCCTGCAGATGGCCTCGGTGATGCCGCAACGCTATTATTATATAAATGATTGGCGGCGGGGGCTATTGTTACTCGCGGTTGTTATAGCCCTGTTATATGGATTGTACAAGTTGATCTACCGGGTCACGGCGGGGATGTTCCTCCAAAAATTTGTCCTGGG
>NZ_DASYCH010000136.1:0-15319 GCF_036500295.1 Puia sp.
AACTGGGGCTTCTTCCATGATACGGCCATCGCCGCGGGCATGCCCCGCATCCTCGCCGACACCCGGAGCTATATCGACAAACACCTGGCCGTCGCCCGGCGCCTCGGCAAACCGATGGTCATCGAGGAATTTGGGCTTCCACGCGACGGCGAGTCCTTCGATCCGGTCTCGCCGGCTACCCTTCGCGGCCGGTATTACGACCTGCTCTTCCAGACGGTGAAGGAAAGTGTCGCGGCCGGCACGGGGCTCGCGGGCTGCAACTTCTGGGCCTTTGGCGGTGAAGGACGGCCCATCCACGGGCAGACGATGTGGAAGAAGGGCGACACCTGGCTCGGCGACCCGCCGATGGAAGAACAGGGACTTAACGCCGTATTCAATGACGACGCCGGTCTCTGGAAATTGATCACCCGCTATTCGGAAGCGGCGCCATTTGCGGCGGCCAACACTCGCGCCCCGTCCGCGGCCATCCCCGGCTCCGCATCCCGGGCAGGCGCCGGCCCCTCCATCTTCCACGACGTGACGGCTAAAGAGAACCGCGTAGGCCGCTTTGGCTGTTTCGAGCTGAACGTCCGCCTCGACTCGATATATTCCAACCCCTATGACTATGCGGATATAGCCCTTCGGGGCGTATTTACTTCGCCGGCGGGCAAACGCGATACCGTGGATGGGTTCTATACCACCGGCTACCGCATCGATACCGCTACGGGCCGCCTTTCCGCAACCGGCGATGGCCATTTCGCCGTCCGCTATACGCCGCGGGTCGCGGGCACCTGGTCTTATGCTCTGTTCTGCGACTCTAAGACGCTGGGCCGCCAGAAAGGCCCCGGCGGTAAATTCGCCTGCAACCCCTCCACGTCGCCCGGCTTCATCCGCCGCAACGCCTCGCCCTATCTCTCCTTTGGCAACGGCTCGGCCTTTATCCCGATCGGCGAGAACATGGGCTGGGCGGGATCGAATCCTTATTCCGACTACCGGCGCTGGATCTCCCGGCTGGCGGCGAACAAGGGTAACCTGATTCGCGTATGGATGCCGTCCTGGGGGCTGGGCCTCGAATGGTTGAAGGGCAACAACGGCTATGAAGGCATCGGCCGCTACCAGCAACGCAATGCGGCGCTGCTCGACTGGCTGCTGGATCTCTGTGCGGAGAAGAACGTCTATGTACTGCTCAGCCTCGATCATCACGGGCAGGTATCCTCGAAGGTGGACCCCAACTGGAACCAGAACCCCTACAACGCGGCCAACGGCGGGCCCTGCGCCCATACCTGGGATTTCTTCACGGATACCACCGCCCGCCACTGGATACGCAACCGGTTCCGGTATATCGTCGCCCGCTATGGGTACTCCGACCATATCATGGCGTGGGAACTGTTCAACGAAGTGGACTGGACGGATGACTTTGCCCACCACCGCGCGGATGTTGCGGCCTGGCATGCCGAGATGGCTGCCCTGCTGCACCGGCTCGACGTCAATCATCACCTGATCACCACCAGCTATGGCAACGCCGCGCACGATTCACTGTCCTGGCGGCTGCCCGGACTCGATTTCACCCAGACCCATTACTACACCGACAAGCCGCTGGACAGCGTACTCAACGCGGGCAACCGGGCCTACCGGTCGGCCTATGGAAAACCTACCCTCAACGGGGAGTTTGGCCTGAGCGGGGACGGCCGGAAGTTGGTGCAGCTCGATCCACAAGGGATCTATGTCCATAATTCGCTTTGGGCGGGTCTGCTCGGCGGAGCCATGGGACCGGGTTTGTCGTGGTGGTGGGATAATTATATCGATCCGCAGGATCTCTATGTGCATTTCAACGGCGTCGCCGCCTTTGCCGGCGGCATCGCGTTTATCGGCGATGGTTACCGCCCCGCACCAGTCCAAGCCACCGCCACAGCCGCCGGGGCCGCCGCCGGGGTGCTCCGCGCCTATGCCCTTCGCAGCCGGGACTCCACACAGATCGCGGCCTGGTTGCTCAACGGCCACTATGAAAGCCGCTACATCCGGGACAACGGCAACCCGGCGCCCGTAACTCATGGGGTACTAACCGTACCGAACATGCGTAATGGAAAGTATGGCATCGGGTGGTGGGATTGCGAGACGGGCCGGATGACGGCGACCGGCACGGTGCGGGTGGAAGATGGCACGCTCCGGATCGCCTGCCCCGACATCCGCTGGGACAAGGCGGTGCGGGTATGGCCGCTCAACGCGCCTCCTTCCGGTATTTCGAAGGCGGCATTCCATACCGGCGACTAAAACTGCGGGTGAAATTGGCGGCGTCGGCAAAGCCGGTTTTAAAGGCGACCTCCGAAACCGTATACTCCCCCGTCAGCAGCAATCGCTCCGCGGCCGTCAGCCTCCGACCCACGATATAGTCATGCGGCGTCTCGCCAAGCAGGGCCTTCAGCTTGCGATAAAGCTGACGGCGGCTGACCTTCAGGCCGGCGGCCAGCCCATCGACATCGAAAAGGATATCGGCAAGATGCTGATCCGCCAGCGACGCGGCCCGGTCGAGAAACTGGCGATCCAGCCAGTTCCATTCCGCCGGAACCCGGTCGTCGCCGACTGCGCCCGCCACGGCTCCCTCTGCTCCATTTTCTGCTGCCCGCCCGGCGTCATGGCCGGCTGCATAATACTCCCGCAAGCGCCGCCGCGAATCCAGCAGGCTGTTCACACAGGCGACAACCACCTCCATATTAAAGGGTTTGGGAATATAGACATCCGCACCCGCATCATAGCCCTCCACCTGGTGCGCATCGGATTGCCTGGCCGTCAGCAGGATCACGGGAATATGGCTGGTGCGCTGGTCGGTCTTGACGGCGCGGCACAGCTCCAGCCCATTGAGACCCGGCATCATGACGTCGCTGATGATCAGATCGGGAACGCGTTGCAAGGCTTTTTCCAGCCCGGCCGTGCCGTCTGCGGCTACTTCGGTCCGGTAGCCGGCGCCGAGTTCCGTCCGGATATATCCCCGCAACGGGGCGTTGTCTTCCACCAACAGGATCAGCGGCACCTCCTCATCGGCACCCTCCGCTCCTTCCTCATCCGGTGACGCGGGCGGATCTTGCCGCGTAGTCTTCTGCTGCATCGGCAGGGAAAGAATGAAATCCGAGCCGGCGCCCTCTTCGCTGACGACCCCGAGCCGGCCCCCGTGTAGTTCGGCCAGCTGCCGCGCCAGGGCAAGCCCGATACCCGTCGACGCGGATTCGTATCGCCGGCTTCCCTCCACCTGGTAAAAAATATCGAACACCTTGTCGCGCAGGGCAGCCGCGATGCCGATGCCGGTATCCCGCACATGGAGCTCGGCGGAAGGTGGTCCCGCCGAAGGGCCCCGCCGGATCACCACCTCGATCGACCCGCCATCCGGCGTATACTTGAAGGCGTTGGAGATAAGATTGAAAACGATCTTCTCGAACTTGTCGGTATCCAGGGGCACGTCCATCTCCCCATCCGGGGCGGAGAGGGAATATTGGATACCCCGTTCGGCAGCATGGAGATCGAACAGTCCTGCGATATTCTTTGTCAGCACTACGATCGGCAGGGTCCGCCAATCGAGCAGGAGATGGCCCGTCTCCAGCTTCCGCCAGTCCAGCATCTGGTCGACCAGGCGGGTCAGCCGCTGAGCATTGTCGAACATCAGCCGGCTGTATTTCCGGGTCTGCGCGGCGTCCAACTCCCCGTTGATCAAGCGCCGCAACGGATCGGTGATCAGCGAAAGCGGCGTACGCAACTCATGGGACACATTGGTGAAGAAATGCAGCTTCATCTCGTTTAGCTCCCGGGTCTTCTCGGCCGTCAGCTGCTCCAGCCGGATGCGACCTTTCAGGCGTTCGCGCTCGGTGATATCGCGATAGACCAGGTAGAGCAAGGCCAGGGCGGCGAGTGTGTAGGCCAGATAAGCCCACCACGTCTTCCAGAAGGGTGGCCGCACCACAATTGGGAGAACGGTGTCCGACCGGCTCCAGACGCCGTCGTTGTTGGCCGCCTTTACCCGGAAGAGATAACGCCCCGGGGGCAGGTTGGTGTATGTGGCCCTTCGGTCGGAGCCCGCCATCGTCCAGTTTTTGTCAAACCCTTCCAGCATATAGGCATATCGGTTATCCGATGGGATGGTGTAACCGGTTGCGGTATACGCGATGCTGAAATCGGACTGGTCATGGGAGAGCACCAGTTCCGTCTGCTGGTTGATATCCCCTTTCAACGGAGAACCGGGTTCGCCCGGCTGTACAGGCTTATTGAACAGGAAAAAGCCGGTCAGCCGGGGCCGTGGCGCCACCGTGTCATGTGTCTCCTGCAGCGGATCGAAGACGTTGAATCCACTGATCCCGCCGAAGAAGATCTTCCCGCGACTGTCGCGAAATCCCGAGCCGACGAGGAACTCCAGGTTCTGCAATCCGTTCTGCATGCCGAAATTGCGGAATTCACCCGTGGCCGGGTTGAGCCGGCTGATGCCCTTGTTGGTGCTCATCCAGAGAAAGCCTTTTTCATCTTCGATGATCCGGTTGACGATGTTATTACTGAGTCCCTGTGCCTCGTTATATACGCGGAATCGTTTCGCCCAGGGGTCGAAGAGGTTCAGCCCGCCGCCCATGGTGCCGGCCCAGATGCGACCCTTGTCGTCCTGGCAAAGCGAGAAGACCACCTGGTTGCTGAGGTGATGTTCTACGTTGTCATAGACGGTGAACTTTTTTGTGGCGGGGTCATAGACGCTGATCCCACCCGAATAGGTGCCGATCCAGATCTGGCCGGCACGGTCTTCCATCAGACAGCGGATATAATTGTTGCTGACGCTGTCCCGATCGCCCGTGAACCGGTGCCGCGTAATACTGCCGTCGGCATGCAGAACATCGACGCCGCCGCCATTGGTGCCCATCCATAGATTGCCCTGCCGGTCCTCGAGCAGCGCATAGATGGACGGGTTACCGAGTTCATGCGGGCCCGGCCCCGCAGGATAATGTGTGAACCGCCGGGTTAGGAGATCATAGCGGTCCAGTCCGTTGCCATAGGTCCCGATCCAGAGCGAACGCCGGTCTCTGCCCGCGAGTAACGACAGGATGGCGGCGCCGGCCGGGTGGGTGCTGCTGCCCGGCTGGGGATAGTAATGGATAAAACGACCCGTGGCCGAGTCCCAGCGGTTGAGCCCGGCCCCGTCGGTTCCCACCCAGATATCCCCGTTGCCGTCCTGGGCAAAAGAGGTGACCTGGTCGCCGCTAAGACTTCCCGGGTCAGCGGTACTGCGGTAGACATCGAAATAAAAAAGGTTCCGGTCGAACTTATTGAGCCCGCCCTGTGCGGTTCCCACCCATAGGATGCCGGTCTTGTCCTCGAGTAACGAAAGGATCGTGTTGTTGGTGAGGCTGCCTTCGCCGATCAGGGTATGCCGGTGGTGATCGAAGGTGCCTTTTTGGGGGTTGAAAAGATCGAGTCCGTTTTCCGTTCCGACCCAGATGTTCCCATCGGGCGATGGACAGAGCGTTCGGACGCTGGGACTGCTGATGGAGAAAGCGTCGTCTGCCGCGACCCGGACGGATGCTGCTGGGTTGACGCCGGGGAGATAGACACGGGCCAGCCCGGTGGAAGGATCGAAAACGGTAAGCCCGCCGCCATCCGTGCCGAGGATCAGTTCGCCCCGCCGGTCCCCGGTGATCGCCAGGATCGGCGCGCTTCCCGGATGGGCGGGCGTCCCCGGATAGCTGGGTTCCGTGCCCTGGAAATAATGGGTAAAGCCGTCATCCGCGGGCCGGTAGCCATCGAGTCCGTTGTTCGTCGCCACCCAGATGCGGCCGCCGTGGTCTTCGAAAACTGCCTGAACGGTGGGGCTGCCCAGGGCCGAAGGATTCGCGGCATCGGGCTGAAACTCCCGGATGGTCTTTTGTTGGGGCCGGATCAGCAACAGTCCGCGGAACGTGCCCACCCAGATATTCCCTTTGCTGTCCTGCAGGAGACTCTGGATCGCCGGTTCGATGGTAAAGCCGGGATGGATGCCGATATCCTCCAGTCGCAGAAAGGCGTCCTTGTTCCGGTCATAGATGCAAAGGCCGCCGCCGAGCGTGCCGATCCACAACCGGTGGAGGTCGTCTTCGATAATACATTTTATCTGGTTATCGCTGATGGACCGGGGCTTCGCCGGGTCATGCCGGTAGACGGTAAAGGAATAGCCGTCGTATTTGTTAAGGCCATCCTGGGTGCCCAACCAAAGAAATCCATAACTGTCACGGAATACGCAGTTGACGCTGCTCTGGGAAAGCCCTTCGCGGGTGGTCAGCGCGGTGAACCGTACGGCCTGTTTCTCCTGTGCGAAGGCGTTCAGGGGCCGGATCACAAAGAAAAGGAGGTACCCAAATAGGGCAAAAAAAGCTTTCCGGGCGGCGCTACTCATGTCACAACGTGCAAAGTCTTGTCAAGATAGGCCAAAAAAAGCAATGTCCGCCGGGGTCCGGTATTTTTGGGTGACTAAGGTTATTGCCATGAAAACTAAGAGCTTACAACCAGGCGAAAATGCCGGTCAGGGAGATTGTGTTTCTTTCCATTCCTTTCCGCTTTCTTCCCCGTCGCCCGTCTTCCGGCACTCCGGATTCCAGCTGCTGCTCCTGCCGGTTGCTACCTGCCGGTTCAAACTGGTGGGAGAGAGTTTCGATCTTCCCGGCCCGCAACTCCTGCTCCTGGGCCCGCAACTGCGTCATGGCTGGGTTTGCCCCGACGCTCCCGCCACCCCTGAGCCCAATGCCCTTGCGATCCGTTGGCCCGGTGATCTGTTTGGCAACAACTTCCTCGACAAGAACCAGATGAAAGCCATCGGCGCGCTGATGGAAATGGCCGCCCGCGGCATCCGATTCCCGGCAGAGACGATACCCGCCGTACGGCCGCAGATGGTGTCGCTGCGATCCTCTTCGGGCTTTACGACCCTCATCGGCCTGCTCAGACTGCTGCATGAACTCTCGGCAGCCGACGGGCAACCGTTGCTCGACACCCCACCGCCGGCGGGCGAGCCGGCGGAAAAAAAAAGCTCCTTTGACGAAGCGATGGACTATATGGAGGCAAATTATTTCCTGCCGATGACGCTGGAAGAAATGGCGGGCAAGGCCTGCATGACCAAGGGTTCTTTTTGCCGCAGCTTCCGCCGGAAGACCGGCAAGACCTATTCAGAAAGTCTGAACGAGATCCGCATCGGCCATATCTGCCGCCTGCTGGTGGAAACAACCGACACCGTCGCCGAGATCGCCTACCGGGTCGGCTATCAGAACATCTTTCATTTCCATCGTCACTTCAAAAGGCAGACCGGCAGCACGCCAAAACAATACAGGAGAGAACACCAACCGGGCGAATCCTGCGGCGTGTTTTAGAACGGCGTTATAAGATATACCGGAAGCAACATTGCGCGACTGACTGCCGGGGGATATAATAGGAATAATCACCAACCGTGAAGGGGATGTAATAATTCGTTGCGATGGCAAACTTTTTCCCCAGGATCAGCTCGAGTCCGCCGAATACGGTAGAAGCAAAACGGCCATCGGAGGCGTGGGACTTGATAGCACTGCCCTGATAGGAAATATCCTGGGTATTATTCATCAACAGGGTCGGGGCCAAGCCGGCCGAAACAGCGAGGGATACGTTGGGGCCCCTGACGAGCATATAGCCCAGTGATAAGGGGAGGTTGATCTCCGTCGCTTTGTACGACTCCGTGCCGACATTGGGCTGGGTGGCAGTATTTTTCCAGCTGAAGGCTTGCAGTGCCACGCTGAAAAAGAATCGTTCCAAACCCCTGCCCAGCGGCACCTCCGCACCGGCCTGGATGACGGGCGAGTAGTTGGTGGTATAGGGCGCTTTTACCGCATAAACGGAGGGGTCCTCCAGTCCGACGCGAAAGAAGTTGGCTGACAGGCCCAACCCGACAAACACCCGGGGAGGATGTTTTTGATGCGGACGGGCATTGCGGTTACCCGTGGCGACCCGGAAGACCTTCAGAAGATCGGTCTCGGTATACCGGACGTTTTCCAGTTTATGGCGCAGGCTGGCGTTCCCCTCCAGCTGGCTCACGAAAAGGGTCAGTAGCTGCTGCCGGAACTCATCGGATTCCATGAAGTGTCCGCCTTCAAGAAAGGCCTTGAAGTATAGTTCCTGCAGGCGCAGGGTGTCACCGCTGATAAAGAAGTTCTCCCGTTGCCGTCCGGCGAGCTCATACAGCCGGAAATGACCATCGTTGTAAAGTTCCCGTACGAAGACCGAACCTTCGGTGTATCGGTCGGCCCCGTCGCCGTCCTGCTCAGCCGCGGAGGTCGGATTGGCCAACACCTTGCCCTGGTAGGCCAGCCACCTGTCGGCCCCATCGATGGAAACGACCAGACAGGAGCCGGGCGATAGCTGGACCGGTCGGGAAGCACCCCCTGGCAGGAAGGCAATAGTAGTGGGGTTATGGGATGTTTCCCGATAATGCGGAAAACTGCCGGCCACGGTATCGTGGGTTAACGTGATATAGTATCCCACAGGATCCGTTTGCTGGGCCTGGGATTGCTGGGACAGAAGCAGGAAGAACAGGGCAAATGGAAGGCAAAGCAGATGGATCCGGGTCATGGTTGGGTTTGGGGTGGGGTAATCGAAGACGGCGAAATTAGGGAATTTATTAAGATATTCTCAGATCAACCAAACAAGGAATTCATGGTTACTTCCGCGTCTACTCTTTGTGTTTTGTAATCGTTGTCAACTACCCCATAAGTCGTGATAAGCGTGAGAAAAAGGGTCTTTTTTGTGGCTGTGGTCCGCCGAAACGCCTGTATTTTGTTTTGAAGACTTTCGGCATACTTCTTATCGATCACGAAAGAGACAGTGCTGAATTTTATTTCGCAAATGTTGATGCAGTGATCCGCACGGTCTATCAAAAGATCAATCTGCGCGCCGGCAGCACTTTCACTGCCAGGTTGAAGCCAGGACGAAATTGTTGTATATACACCGCCGATTTGCAAGGTCTTTTTTATCTGGGATATGTGTTTGATACAAATATTCTCGAACGTATACCCGCACCATGCGGCATACGCCTGAGTGCGTTGGAACTGATGTTCACCGGCTTTTTCCATGAATTTCAAATAGAACAGAGAATATTCATCGGTCAACCTGAATAAACTGTCTTTTTCTTTCTTGCCGAATGGGAATGTTCTTTGAATAAATCCGCTCTCTTCCAATTCTGTCAATACTGTCGTGATCGAACCGCCGGTAAGTAATTTGGCGGTGGCAAGTATCTCCGATCGGGTAAGTCCCTTGTTCTTGCGGGCCAGGGCGCGGATGACCTCGATATGTTTGTCTGGGGTATTAAACAGTGCGGAGTATAGATTGGTAAACTCGTTCGTCAATGCCCCATCCTTGGAAAAACAACATTTTTCAATATTTTGCTCTGTGCTTAATCCTCTTTCAACGTTGTTGAGGTAGGCCGGAACTCCGCCCAGCACCATATAAGGCCGTAGGATCTGGTAATGATCCAGGTTAATATTTTTATAGTGTAAATAGGTCTTTGTTTCACCAAGATCAAAAGGAAGCAATCTTATCCGTTGAGTGATCCGGTTATGAAGCCCTCCTTTGTTGTTCACGACTTTGTTGATGATCCATGATGCAGCGGAACCGCATATTATTACAAGGAGATCGCCGCGTTTATCGACGTAGGTATTCCAGAAATAGCCAAATGCAGACAAAAAACCGGACTTGTGACTGTCCAACCAGGGAAGTTCATCGAAAAATATGACTTTCTTCCCCTTTCCTTCCATAGAATCGATACGCTCACGCAGACGGGCAAATGCTTCCTGCCATGTCGCCGGGGCCAGCATCATCTTCATGTCCGGGAAATGGAGGTTTAGCTGTTGGGCAAAATTGACCAATTGCTCACTTGTTTTTCCATTATGTTGCCCGGTGCAACTGAAAACAATGTGCTCACGATAATACGATCTGATAAGAAAGGTTTTCCCAACGCGTCTACGGCCATAAATAGCCAATAATTCCGGATCCTTAGAATGAAGAAGTTTATTCAGTATCCTGATCTCGACTTCGCGGCCAATAATTACAGAATTTTTCGGTGACATATTGCTAGCCAAAAGTAGGTAAAAAGACAGGCTTTTGGCAGGTAATAAATTTATTGGTAGCCAAAAGTGGGTTAAAAAGTGGGGATTTGGCAGGCAATAAGTCAAATTATTTATTTAATGTATTGACTATTAGTGATTTAAAATTTCTGCTAAATCCCGCCCTTATCTTACCAGGATTGCTCCCTTAGGGCTCTCGAACCAACGGGCATCGCAGGGTGTTATGATTACACCAAATCCCCCGTTCATGGACAAAAAACTCTTCCGCGACGCCTACATAAGATATTGGTTGGAAAACGGGAAACGTCCCGTCTCCGTCTATGCCTTCTGCCTGCAGCTGGAAACGACCGAAACCAGCTTTTACGACCACTTTTCCTCCTTCGAAGCCCTCGAAAAGGAGATTTGGCGCTCATTCTTCGAAGAAACCCTCGAAAAGCTAAAAGAAGACGAGACCTACCGGGCCTACTCGGTGCGGGAAAAACTGCTGGCCTTCTACTTCCTTTGGGTACAGCAGCTCCGCGAAAGCCGGAGCTATATCCTGTTACAGAAAAGTCAATACCTGGCTCCGCCGCTGCATCTCGATAAACTGGAAGCCTTCCGCATCGCCTTCTATGACTACATCCGCGATCTGATAAAAGAAGCCTACCTCAGCGGTGAGGTCAAGGAACGGAAATATATCTCCGATCAATACGTCCATGGTTTCTGGCTGCAAGCGCTCTTTGTCCTGCAATACTGGATCAAAGACGATAGCGAACGCTTTGAAATGACCGATGCCGCCATCGAAAAGGCGGTGAACCTCAGCTTCCAGCTCATCAGCAGCAACACCTTCGACAGCATACTCGATTTCGGAAAATTCATGTTCGCGCGGAAATGATACCCTCATGAAAGAACAAACAAACATCCCCACCGGGAAAGTAGAGCGGGCCAGCCGGTTCGTCGCAACAGGATTCAAGGTCGGAACCAACTATCTCAAACATTATACGAAAAAGCTGATCGATCCCAGCACCAGTCGCGAACAGCTTCACGCGGATAATGCCGAGGACATCTATGATACCCTCAGCGACCTGAAGGGCAGCGCACTAAAGGTGGCACAGATGCTCAGTATGGACAAAGGGATGTTGCCAAAAGCTTATACCGAACGCTTTGCCATGTCCCAATACAGCGCCCCACCGCTTTCCGGGCCGCTGGTCGTCAATACCTTTTACAAGACCCTGGGTAAGTCACCTTCCCAACTCTTCGACAAGTTCGACATGCAGGCCTCCAATGCCGCGTCCATCGGCCAGGTACACAAGGCCATGAAATGGGGCAAGGAACTCGCCGTAAAAATTCAATACCCGGGCGTGGCCAACAGCGTCAAATCGGACCTCCGCATCGTAAAGCCTTTTGCGATCCGCATCGTCGGCATGAACGAGGTCGACATGGATAAATATTTTGACGAGATAGAGGGCAAATTGCTGGAGGAGACGGATTATAAATTGGAACTAAGGCGTTCGATGGAGGTCTCGGCGCAGTGTGCCCATATCCCGAACCTGGTGTTCCCGACCTATTATCCTGAACTGTCCAGCGACCGGATCATCACCATGGACTGGCTGCAAGGCTTCCACCTGAAAGAATTCCTGCAACTCAACCCGTCACAGGAGGTCCGCGACAAGATTGGTCAGGCACTCTGGGACTTCTACCAGTTTCAGGTGCATATCCTCCGAAAAGTGCACGCCGATCCGCATCCGGGCAATTTCCTCATGCGCGAGGACGGCACCGTCGGGGTCTTCGACTTTGGCTGTATCAAAGAGATTCCCGAAGACTTTTATACCAACTACTTCCTTCTCGTGGATAAAGAGGTGTTGAAGGACGAAACGCGGCGCCGCGCGATCTATACCAACCTCGAAATGATCCACCCCAGCGACACGGAAAAAGAGATCGTCTTCTTCTCCGGGCTGTTCCAGAAGATGATCGATATGCTGACGCTGCCCTTTACGCTCCCGGCCTTTGACTTCGGGGATGAAACCTATTTCACCGAGATCTATGAGTATATGGATTACCTCTATAATCTGAAGGAGGTGCGGGAGTCCAAGGTGGCGCGGGGATCAAGACATTCGCTGTATGTGAACCGGACCTATTTCGGCCTGTACTCCATTCTCAGCGATCTCAAAGCCAGGGTGATCACCAGCGACGCGCGTATCCGGCAATTGATAAATCCTTCCTGAAAGGCTGTAACCTGAGCCTGCATGGTCGCGTCCAACCGCCAAACCACCCGCATGCTCGCCAACTACCTGAAAGTAGGGATACGGAATATCCTGAAATACAAAGCATTCTCCATTATCAATATATTCGGCCTGGCGGCAGCCATGTCGGTTTGCATGATGATCATGCTCATCATCGCCGATCAAAAGGGTTACGATCGCTGGCAGACCAACGGCGATCGCATCTACCGGGTGCAGACCATCGGCAAGAACGGCAACGGGATGAAGACGGCTTCCTCTGCGCTGCCGCTGGCGGAAAAGTTACGCCGGGGATACACGGGGATCGAAGCCTCGGCCGTGGCAGTAAAAAATATCGGCGGGGACCTTTTTTATAAAGACAAGATCGCTACGGGCGGCGGGTATTTTGCGGACGCCAACCTCTTCCGGGTAATGGATTATGCCCTCGACCAGGGAGATGTTCGCAGCGCCCTGGAAAGGCCCTTTTCCATGGTGATCTCCGCAGAGCTGGCCGCTCAGCTGTTCCCACACGAGGAGGCGGTTGGAAAGACGATCCGCTTCGTGCATACCGGGGTTAATCCCGCCGGCTTCGAGACGGGCAACCGCGAAACGGCCTTTGGTCCCTTTCTTATCACCGGCATCCTGAAACCCAACCCGGGAAAGACGAGTCTGCCGTTTCAACTGCTTGCCTCGTTAAGCACGCTCAACGCCCTGACAAAGGATTCCATCCTCTCCTTTCCCCCCAACAACTGGGACAATGTCTGGTCCAATTACACGTATGTACTGATGGAAAAAGGGCGGTCGAAGGCCGACTTGCAACAGGCGCTGGACAAGATCTCCGACCAGCAATATCCGAAAGGGCCGGTCGATCAATATGCCTTGCAGGCGGTGGGGTTGACAGACATTATGGTGAGTGATCCGATAGGCAATCCTACGGCCATTGCCATGCCGAGGATGATCCTGGTGGTTTTGACGATCCTGTGTCTTGTCGTGATGATCTCCGCCTGTTTGAACTACACCAATCTTTCGATAGCGCGGCTTTTGACAAGGGCGAAAGAGGTTGGGGTGCGAAAGGTTTCCGGCGCGACGCGGCGGCAGATATTCACGCAATTCATTTCGGAGGCGATCCTCGTATCGCTGTTGTCGCTACTCTTTTCGTCCCTGCTGGTGTTGGTCTTTCAGCGGTTGTTTGCCGGATTATGGTTGAACCAGTTTTTAAATATTTCATTCCGCTATACGCCGGGGCTTTTCCTGTTGTTTCTCGGCTTTAGCATCGTCGTGGGTTTTGTCGCGGGCTTGCTCCCGTCGATGTATATTTCCCTTTTTAACCCGATACATATCTTTAAAGGATTGAACAGTGTCAGGGCCTTTCGACGGCTGACGCTGCGAAAGGTGTTGCTGGTGGTGCAGTTTTGCGTTTCGCTGATCTTTATCATCTCCACGAGCCTGATCTATCTGCAGGGTAATCATATTCTGAACCTGGATTATGGCTTCAACAAGAACAATGTCGTTGATATAAAACTGTACAAGACGGAGAACTACGACCGGTTTGCACAGGCTATTTCGGGGAATAAGAACATCGCCGCGGTGGCCGCCTGCACCTTTCCGCCGGCAACGGGAAGCAACTATTCCCTGATGGTGCACAAGGCAGGTCCTTTAAAGGACAGCCTCCGGATGAACTATATCGACGTCAACGCGGGCGTGGTGCCGGTCTGGGGGCTGCAACTCGTCGCGGGCAATAACCTGCCGCCGATCGCGGGTGACTCGGCCGATCATTATGTGCTGGTGAATGAGAAGACGGTCAGGGAGTTCAATTACGGGTCCGTGACGCAGGCGGTGGGGCAGCACCTGTTGCTGGGGGATAAAGAGGTAGAGATCGCGGGGGTGGTGAAGGATTTTCAGTTCCTGGATGTTTCCCGGAAGATGGAACCGCTGATGCTGCGCAACCGGAAAAGCGAGTTCGGCTATGTGTCGGTGCGGGTGCAGGGGCGCGATCTGGCGGGGACCGTCGCCTTTCTCGGGCGTACGTGGAAGAGGGTGAATCCCGCCTCCAAATTCGAATATGAATTTCTCGACCAGGAGTTGCTGATGACGCATTCCATGATGAGCGACACCGCCGGGATCCTGGGGGTGCTGGCCTTTCTGGCGGTGCTGATCTCCTGTCTGGGTCTCTTGGGGATGGCGACCTACAATGCGGAAACGCGGCGGAAGGAGATGAGTCTGAGAAAGGTGCTCGGGTCGAGTGTCGGGCAGGTGATGGTGCTGTTGTCGAAGGGGTTTATGATGCTGGTGGCGATTGCCGTGGCCATTGCGGTGCCGATCGCGTATTTCGTAAATAATATA
Source organism: Puia sp. (assembly GCF_036500295.1). Classification (NCBI taxonomy): domain Bacteria; kingdom Pseudomonadati; phylum Bacteroidota; class Chitinophagia; order Chitinophagales; family Chitinophagaceae; genus Puia; species Puia sp. Next base: position 14,597 of record NZ_DASYCH010000136.1, read on the forward strand.
TGGCTGGAATTCTTTGTTTCCCGGGTGAGCATTACACCCTGGCTGTTGCTGGGGAATATCCTCATCCTGGCTTCGATCTGTCTGCTGATCGTGTTCTCCCAGGCTTGGCGGGTGGCGACGGCCAGTCCCGCGAATAGTCTGCGCGCGGAGTAGAGGAAGCGGCTCGCTGGCGCCGTCCCTGGGGCTGCCCCGGCCGGCCCGGCTTTGATCTGTTTATAGCGGGACTTCCGGGGCTTCCGTTTATTCCGGGTCTGAGGAGTTGCCGGAAAAGCCGCGACGGGGGGCGATTTTGCTCGAGAGGACGGTACTGTTACGCAGCAGACCGTGGATGATCTTCTTATCGTTGGCCCAGGTTTTCTCTTTGTCCTCCCACAGCCGTTCGTTATTTTTCCAGAGCTTTTCGTTGTTGGCAATAAGGGTGTTGACGAGTTTGTTGGTGATGTCGTCTGCAACATTTGCCGGGGTATATGTACCTGGAGGGTCTTCGGCTTTTTGTTGGTCGCTGCCGGCGGAGCTGCTATCGTATGGTTTGCCGCCGAGACTGTTGAGTTTTTCACCAAAGGCCTCATAAAACTTACTGATGGTTTCCTTGCCGGGCTTTTTCTTACGAGAGCGGTAGCTGCTCAGGTTGCTGGGATGGATGCCCAGGACCTCGGCGATGGTGCCGTTGTCAAAGATCTTTCTCAACCGGTCGAGGTCGTAAAGGAATCGCTCTATTTCTTC
>NZ_DASYCH010000137.1:0-49586 GCF_036500295.1 Puia sp.
CAATCGCTGTACGAAGAGATCGATCTCATCACCAAAGGCGGTAACTACGGCTGGAATGTCCGTGAAGGCGCTCACTGTTTCAATACCGATAGCAATCTGCTTGAACGTTCCTCCTGCCCCACCACCGATTCGGCCGGTAAACCCCTCATAGACCCCATGATCCAACTGGTCAATACCGCCAATCCCAAAGGCGGCGGAGCCGGCATTGCGATCATCGGCGGCTATGTTTACCGCGGCTCCGCACTGCCCGCCTGGCAAGGCAAATATATCTTTGGCGTCCTGTCTTCCACCGGCCAGGCCGATGGCAAGATATTCTCCGCCGATATAAATGCCAACGGTACCTCTCCCTATAACGCTATCGCCCTGAAAAGCTTTCCATCCAACCTGGGAACCTACCTCAAAGGCTTTGGCCAGGACCAGAGTGGAGAGATCTATTTGCTGACCAGCGACCAGGAAGGCCCGCAAGGCGCCACCGGAAAAGTCTGGAAGATAATCGCATCAAAATGAGTCCCCCGCAATGGGGCACCCGAAAAGAATGCCCCGGTGCAAACCGGGGCATTTATCAATATAACGTCGCTCCTTACGCCGACACCCGCGCTTGCAGGTATTCGTCGAGGTTCCCAAGACCCATCTTGAACCCTTCTTCGAAACCCATGCTGATAATCGCCTGCATATCGGCTTCCTTTTCAAAGCTGATCTCCACCCTCACCGTCGTAACACCATTCGATTCGCTGAACTCATTCCGCCAGCTCATCACCGGAAAAGCCATATTCTTATTCCCGGCTTCATCGCAAAACGCGACCAGACTGGAATAGTTCTTCTGCGGCTGAACCGAATCGAACTCGACACTGCACCACTGACCATTCCCATCCGGGCCCTTCATAAAATATAACCACTGGCCACCCGCTCTGAAATCCATTTTCTTCGTTACCGCTTTAAACGGCTTCGGCGCCCACCACTCATCCAGTACTCCGGCATCGGTCCAGGCTTTCCATACCAGGTCCAACGGCCCATCAAATTCCCGTACAACGGTGATCTTTTTGTTTGCAAGGTCTTTTGAAAAGACCGCTTCTCTTTTCGTCATGGCTTCTTAATTTTTAAATTTTCATACCCTCAATTATTGAACCAGGCAGGAATTAACCCGCAACCGTTCAGTTGCAAATATAGCGCAGCTATTCGGTTGCGCAAATTTTATCCGTAAATTTTTTTTACTCAGGGGCTTGTTCGATGAAAAAATTGCTCACATCGGTATCCGGCGGAGCATGGCCTAACAAACGGGAGATCAGCACGATCTGCCCCTTATGATGAAACTCATGCGTGGTGACATGAGTAAAGAGCTCATGCGGAGTCACCGTCACCCGCCAGCCGGTATCATGCACCCCATTAATAGGCACATCCATCTCCCCGGCAAACCGATCCAGGAAAACCGCCATCGTATCATCGACCCGTTCGTAGAGCCGGCGCAACTCATCCAGCGTCCTGCCGCTCTCATCGACGGATCCCATAGGCTGACCCAACGCCAGATAGGCCAGCCAGTGCAGGTAACAGCTGGCGCTATGTACCAGCAGATCCCGGATGCTTTTGTTCATATACGCAGACAACGGTGTATTGATACCCGCATCCCCGAAGGCCGAACCCGTGAAGTCAAAAATTAGCCCGCGCGAACTCCGCACCAGGGCATATTGCTTTTGAAAATAAGCGGTCATACTAGTGAGTGTGACCAAATATAAAGAATCCGGGCCTCCCCCGCAAGTAGCAGTAGATCCTGGGCACCGCCACGACCAAAACCAATATAAGAAAGATGACGACGGCAAACAGCCGGAAGATCGACATATCCGTTAGCAGCTGCGTCTGCACACCCACCGCTCCCGCGACATTCCTTGCCGCAAGCGCACCCGCCTGCCCGGGGGAATACCCCGCCGCCAGAAAGTAACCGCCCAGCGCATCCAGCCGCTCCGCAAAGAGTCGGTCCAGCGTCGTGGCATGCCCGAGAAAGGCCTCTTTATAATGTTGATTATACCATAATTGCAACGTATAGAAACCCGCGAAGCTGTTGCAGGTCGCCGTAAAACGGGTAAAAGCCGCGATCGTAACCCCCGTAAAACCGGTAACGGCCGGCAACCCGGAAACGATCGAGATGGTGATCGGCACGAACAGCAACCCCGATCCCAGCCCCTGCAGGACCACCGGACCCACAAGGTCTCCAAAAGAAAGGTCCGTACTGAAAATAAAATAGGCCCAAAGGTTGAAAACAAGAAGCAGGGAAAACCCGGTGACCAGGAAAACGACGCTGGAGAATTTCTTCGAAAGGATCATCTGTGCGGCCAACAGCAACCCGGTGATCAGCCCGGCCACGTTGCATGCAGAAAGCCGGATAAGCTCGTGGGTGTCCCAATGCAATATCTGTACTACATAGGCATAGATCAGCGAGAGACTGTCTTTGATGCCGTAATAACCACCAAGCAACAAAAGACCCGGAACGAAATTCCTGAATCGGAATACCCCTGGATGCAGATAAGGCCGTTTCATCACCGTTTGACGATAGCCGAGTACCACGAACCCGCAAAGCGCGATCGTCAAAGATATTCTTATCCGCTGATCGGTCAGCCAGTAATATTTCGGCCCATAGATAAACGTGTACGCCCAGGCAATAAAGCTTACCTCGCAGAGGATCAGGCTCGACCAATCCAACTGATACAGCGGATAAGGCCGCATCCCCGTTTGGGGTCGTACAAGCACTAATACAACCACCAGCGACACGAGCTGGATCAGCAGGACATAAAGATAGACATCGCGCCAATCAAGGTTGTTCGTCACCAGGTAGACCAGCGAACCCGAAGAAAGCCCGCTGCCCAGCACCGCTCCGTAAAACACCGAATAACCCACCGGCGCATACTGCGGTTTCAGCCGCGCCATGATCAGCGTAAGCGCAGACAACCCCGTACCGGCGACCGTAAAGCCGGTAACGGCGCGGGCAACCATGAACACGTAGATATTCGTCACATGAAAGCTGAAGATGCTTACCCCCATCCCCAGCGTTATCATCACCAGCAGAAAATTCCTGATCTCGAAATACCGCATGAACCGGATCTGCATCGGCAGGCTCGCGATAAGACTCGCATAGGTAAGATTGCTCGAAAAACTGACATCCTCCGGCTGCGCGGCCAGAAAACCAAGCATATAGTTGCTGACCAGGCCAAACAGGGCAAACTGCGTCAGGGCAGTCACCAGGAGAAAAAGAAGCAAGGCCCTTACAACCCATTCCCACTCCCCGGCCCAGCTCTTGAAATATACGGGTGAGTTCATTATTGATGTTTTGGGATAGAGACATTCACGTTCATGCCGGCTCTTACCGCACCCAGTGCCGTGTCGGTAAACACGATCTTCACCGGAACCCGCTGGGTGATTTTTACAAAATTGCCCGTCGAGTTGTCGGGCGGCAGCAGCGAGAATTTGGCACCCGTAGCCCCCGAAAGCGATTCGATCTTCCCATGAAAGATCTTACCGGGCAAAGCATCCAATTCCATCTGCGCCGGCTGTCCATCGTGCATTCGGGCCACCTGCGTCTCCTTGAAATTGGCGACCACCCATTTCTCTTTCTCGTTGATAATGGTCACAAGCGGCTGCCCCACCTGGATCTGCTGGCCTTCCTGGATCACCTTCTTACCCAGCCGCCCGCTGTAGGGCGCCGTGATCACCGTATAATCGAGGTTGATCCGCGCAAACTCCATCTGGGCCATCTTCCTCTTGAGATCGGCCAGCAGCAAAGCCCTCTTCGAACGCAATTCAATGATCTTCGAATAGCTGGTGCGCAGATTGTTCTCCGAGGCGCTGTATTCACTGGTGGCGACGTCATAACCCGCCTTTACCTGGTCATATTCCGATCGCGTCACCGCCTCCTCCTTTATCAGGTTTTCATATCTTCTGATATCCTGCTCCGTCCGCCAAAGTCTTGCCTTTGCAGCCGCGATCTGGTCTTTGTTGACCGTGGTGCCGGTGACCAGTGACTCCACCGAACGATCCAGCACGATCAGCTGCGCCTTTGCATCCTCTACCGCGGCCTCCGCCTCTTCCAGCCGGGCCCGGTACTCCCGGTCATCCAGCCTTACCAGGGTATCCCCCTGACGGACAAGCTGGTTCTCCTCGAAAAGGATCTTTTGGATATATCCCGCCGCCCGCGCGGAGACGGGATTGATATAGGTTTCCACCTGCGCATCATTCGTCTCTTCGTACTTCGAGGCCGTTAGAAAATAGTTGGTGAAATAGATGATGCCGGCGATCAGCGCCGCCAGCGCGATAAGCGTGGTGATGATCTTGCCGGGATGAGCTTTCTTCTTCCCCTTTTCCTGTTCCTGTGGCATATAATGAAGTTTGATGGTCTTCTATAATCTCCCCGTGGCATAGAGAAGCCGGTAATAATAACCCATTGCATCCGTCTGCGCCCGCACCAGCCGGAGCGCCGATTCCGTATACAGGTTGTCGGCATCCAGCAGATCGGTCAACAATGCCAGCTGGTTGTAATACTTGGCACTCAGGATCCTTAGGTTCACCGCGGCCTGCTCGATGGATTTCCTTGCAACGGTGATCCGGTCCAGCGATTCACGATATTTTAGGGTCAACGACCGGATCTCCTCGTTCACATTATCGGCGATATAGTCGCGTTGAAGGTGAAGACTCTCATATTGCTGTCTCGCCGCGGCCATCTTGTTACGGGTATGATAAAGCGAAGAAATATCATAGTGGACCATCACCCCGATAAAACCCGCCGACCACCATTGATTGATGGGCGGGAAGAGGTTCAGATTCGGATAGTTCAATCCATAAGCTGAATAGAGCTGCACCGTAGGACTATACTGGCTGCGGATAAGATCGATCCGGTTCTCCTGTAGCAACAGCAGCTTGCCGTACTTCTGTAACAAATAGGGAGTGTTGGGAGCTTCCGGGGTATACTCTCCGGGCAGTTCGGCAACGCCGGGCAGATTGACGGCAGTGTCCGTAATAATGATCCGGGGAGATCCCGGCAGATCTAGCTGGATGGCCAGTTTATCTTTGGCAATGGTAATATCGTTATCCGTTTGCTCCCGGTTCAGCTGCTGAGTGGAGAGATCCACTTCCGCCCTGAGCAGGTCGCTCTTCGTAACCCGTTCGTTCTCATATAAAGCCCGGATATTCTTTACCCGCAACTCAGCCCTTTTTATCTGCTCGGCGACAAGGGAGTCCTGCCGGTACAACCCGATGATCTGGAGATAGAGAAGAGCCGCCTGTGTCGAGGTCTGCCCTGCCTCGTCTCCAGTGTTTACCACCGCCAATTGCGACCGGATCTCCTTTTCTTCGATGTTCCTCCTTACCCTGCCTCCTGCATAAACAAGAAAACCTGCCTGGGTCACAAGCGAGGCGCTATTGGGATCCGGCGGACGGCTGATGGCGTGGGCATCGGAAAGTCCGTTTTGAAATAAAGTGACCTTAGTGTATCGCTGGTAATTGCCATCGGCCGCCAGATACGGCAGTACCGCATCCTTTGCATCCTGGAGATCAAATGCACTTGCCTTTTCGTCTTCCCGGGCGGCCTTTACCCGCTTGTTCTGATCCTTCGCGATCCGGATCACGTCGTTCAACGAAAAAGAATATACCGGATGACTCACACTATCCTGGGCATACAAAGGAACTCGGCAAACCGGAAGCAGACAAAACAGGAGGAACACCTTGGGCGCCATGTTGGGCTTTTTGTCCTGTAAAGTTCAGCAAAGCAACAGGTACGCTGAATAGCCGGACCATGGCAATCGTTGTATAATTGACTGCTCCCCGTACTCAACGCGCGGGCCATACATTGTCGGCCTTGAAACTATCCGGCGTATGCGGATTCCCCAGGCTGATCTTGCCGATCGCCTTCTCCGATCCGACAGGGACCGTGGTTGAGGTATTCCCTTTTTCCCATACCCCTACCGATCGATGGATCGACTTTTTGCTTCCATCTTTGAACTCGATCGTCAGATCCACCGGAACGGGTTTGCCCCCATTGTTCACGACCACCACAAATGCGGTCTTCCCTTTATGCTGAACTTCCTTTATCCCCAGATCGGGATAGCCGTCATCATAGAACCAGCGTTTCCAAAACCAGTCCAGGTTCCGGCCCGATCCTGCATTCATGCTGCCGAAAAAATCCAGCGGAAGCGGATGCTTCCCGTGCCATTCGCTGATATACCGGTGCATCCCTTTTCGGAACAGGCTATCGCCCAACAGGTCCATCGCATAGAAATAACCCATCGCCGGCTTGGCATAGGCGTTGAGAAAATAGGTCACCCCGCTTTCTTCCGTCGATAACGTGATCACAGGCAGATCCATCTCCTTTCCGGCAAGCGAGGCGTACTCCCTCACCCCATATTCATCGACGATGGAGCTATCGATCATCGGTGAGATGACCCATTCCCCGATACTCGCCCAGCCCTCATCCATCCACGCGTATTTCGTCTCGTTGATCCCCATGTAAAAGGGGAACATCGTATGAAAGATCTCATGATCGGTCAGCTCGATCACATCCTCTTTTCTGGAAAGCGGGTTGTCGTTGACCATCATCGGGTATTCCATCTGGTCAAGTCCGTCAAAAACAGTTTCATGCGGATAAGGATAGGGCCATGCGGGAAACCGGTAGCTCATACTCTCTACCGTCTTTCGGGCAAAATCGACTACCTCATAAAAATCCTTATGAACAGGGTTGAACACGGCATCCACCCGCGTCCGGCGACCCGAAGCCGCATCGACGACAAGACTCGAGGATTTCCAGATATAATGATTGCTCACCGCAAAAACAAAATCCGTCACGTCGCCGGCCTGGAATTTCCAGGTGTTGGAATCCGGCCTTTGCAGCATCCTCCCGCCGGCCAGGTCGCTCGTATCGACGATCGTCACCACACCGTCCTTTGTCTCCGCTTCGTCGATCCGCTGGTTACAGGCCGCCGATAACACCTCCCGGCGGTTGACAAGATCCCCCGTCCCCCATACCATATAGCCACCGGGAACGGTCACCTCGACATTGAAATTGCAAAAATCATTGTAGAACTCGAGGTTCCCAAGATAAGGGTTCCGGTTCCATCCATCGATATCATCGTATACGGCTATCCGTGGAAAGAAATAGGCGATAAAAAAGGCCCCGCTGTCAACCTGCCCGGTTCGGATATGCGAGTTCTTGTTCAGGGTATAGGAGAAAGCAAGGGAGACCCGGAGCCATCTGCCCGGAGCCATCGCGGGTACCCGGATGGTCGCATCCGTACCCGGCGCCGATGTAGGGAAATTCCCCGCCGTCCCATCGATCATCAGGTTGGATACACTCACCCCTTCGCTGACATCGTCCTGCCGCACCGACTGCAGGCGCGATGCCCCCTTTTTGTAAAGGTTGGGATACAACTTGAAAAGCAATGCCCGCAAACTGTCCGGGCTGTTATTGGTATAGACGATCGACTCCGTCCCGCTGACAAGCCTTGTCCGGGGATCGAAGCGCACCTGGATAGAATAGTCGGCCTTGTTTTGCCAGTAATGCGCACCCGGCTGACCCGTGACGGTTCGCGTACCCTTGGTGATTGCCGTCCGGACATTTAGCGGTACGGGTAACGGCCCTTGCCCAAAGGCCACCGCCACACAAACAAAAAAGAAAAGCAGCAGGATAAGGCGTCGAATCGGCATACGAGAGAATTTTATCCTTCAAGATACAAATTCATTATCTTAGCGCCCAAAATTCAACATCCCGTTTATGACAAAGAAATTTGCATTCGTGGCTGTCCTTACGGCAGGAATTGTATCCTTTATCGGCTGTGTCCCTACAAAAAAATTCAACGACGTACAGCAGGCCCTCGCATCGGCCAGATATGACAGTACCCAGTTGGCCAATAAAGTAAAGGATCTCCAGGCGGCCATTGCAAGACAGAACCAGCAGTCCACAAAAACGATCGATTCCCTGAACCACCAGCTGGATATGCGGCGGGATGAGATCGCAGCCCTCAATAAGCAGATCGGCAACCTTTCCGGTAAGAATAAAGACCTGCAAAGCGAGGGCGCCGCCCGTCAGGCCGCGCTAAGTAAAAGCCAGAAAGAACTGCTCGACCAGCAAGCAAAGCTGGAACACCTGCAAGCGCTGATGGATAAGCAAAAACATGCCATCGAAGAGATCAGGAAAAAAATGACCAACGCACTCGTCGGCTTCAACTCAAATGAATTGACCGTTTCCATAAAGAACGGAAAGGTATATGTAAGTCTCCAGGAGAACCTCCTGTTCCCCTCCGGCAGCGCCGTCGTCAACCCCAAAGGAAAAGATGCGCTCTCAAAACTGGCCATCGTCCTCAACCAAAATGCAGACATCACCGTCGACATCGAAGGCCATACCGATTCCATTCCGATCCGCGGCAAATACGAGGACAACTGGGCGCTTAGCCTGGCCCGTTCGGCATCCATCGTACGCATCCTGACCAGCGACTACCATGTCGATCCGACAAGGGTCATCGCCTCCGGTCATAGCCAGTACGATCCCGTGCAACCAAATGCTACATCCGAAGGTCGCGCTCAGAACAGAAGGACGGATATCATCCTCTCGCCAAAACTCGACGAGCTGTACCGTTTGTTGCAAACCCCCGACACCGGCGGCCTTTAGTAAAAATATTTTTCGGGAGACTTCCCGATCTGCAGCCGGAATTGGTCATGTGACTCTTTCCGGCTGCTTACTTCCGGAGCTCAGCTCATCGACATATAAAATATGCGGCTCGTTCATGATAGTAAGACGGTCTCCATCTCCTGGATGCGCACTGCATTGATATGAGGAAAAGAAACATTCTTTAAAACAGAAAAATGAGAATCGTGAGTGACGAGATAGTGAGCCGCCGCTGCAACATAACAATCGACGAACTTATTGTCATCCGGATCCCTTATCAAATTCCACCGAAAATAAACATGGGTAATATATACATTAGGCAACTCCTTTAAAGCAACCAGAAAATTCGATGCAACATGTTCCGAGTATTTTGCTTTCAATATTTCTTCATATTCAAGCAAGATCTCATTTGTCACATATAGCTCAAATTTTTCTTCAAGCAAATTTTCTATCAACCAATGATAAGGAGACCTGGAAGACAAAGCCGAAACAAGAACATTCGTATCAATGACCGTCTTTATCGCCATAATCTTGTTCGTCTTCGTTTAGCCATTGATCCATTGTCTCATTCGTGTACCCTTTTTGAGCCCAAATTGCGTCTGCGTCCCCAATGGCCTTGAAGGCAAAATATCTGGCAAGATAGCGCTTGATATGCAGCAGATCATCCTCCGGGATATCCGAAGAGTAAAGCTTAAGTAGCTCTTGTTGAAGATTGCTTAAAGGATGAGCTGCTGACATTTTTGGATTGAAATTATTCACCACTAAGTTATCAAAATTACAAGGATTTTACTAGCCTCCCATAATGCGATAATAATCAATTATTTAATTCACTTGTTTCATCACCCAATTGCCCATAAACTCCAACGCCACCGGCGCAAAGGTCTGCTCGATGGTGGAATATTCCGCCGGTAATCCGGTCTTCGCCTCCTGGAACAGATGATTGAGGTCGGAAAACTCCTTCACCTCGACATGTCTATTCCCGCCCTTCTCAAGGGCACGGCCGATCGCCACAAGATTATCCTCCGGCGCCACCTGCAGATCCTTCGAGCCGGCCATCGCCAACACCGGACAACGCACCCGCTCCAGTGCCGGAGCGGGATCATAGGCCAGAAAATATTCCATCCAGGGACTCGACAACTGGTCGATCGCCCCCCTGGTCATGGACGATCCGGAGCGTAATACCGGAAATCGGGTGGATTGATCGGTAAAATAGGTTTCCAACTGCCGCCGGAGCGTATCACGGTGTTCCAGCCGCAGGCTGTCCCGGACGATGATATCCATCGCCCCCCGGTTCACCTCCAGCATATCCTGCGCCGGTTTACTCCACGCGCCGGCTGCCTGCGCAATCAGCTGCTGCTGTGAAAGGATCACTTCTTCCCCCCGTACCCCCGGCCCGGCCAGCAACACGATAAAACGAATATCCTTGGACCTTTCCGCAACCATCGGCGCAATAAGCCCGCCTTCACTATGTCCGATGAGGCCGATCCGGCGCACATTGATCTCTTTTCTGGTCTTCAGATAGGCCACCGCCGCTTCGACATCCGTGGCAAAATCAGCCGTCGTCGCCTTGCCGAAGTCCCCGGTTGACTGCGCCACACCCCGGTCATCGTATCGTAATACCGCGATCCCCCGACGGGTAAGCGCATCGGCGATCACCAGAAACGGCTTATGCCCCAGCAGTTCCTCATCCCGGTTCTGCGGCCCGCTGCCCGTGATCAGGATCACCGCCGGGAACACCCCCTTTCCCGGTGGCAGGGTCAGCGTACCGGCGAGCGTGACACCCGCCGCCTTGTTCTCAAAACGCACCTCTTCGGCCACATAGGGATAAGGCTTAACCGGCTCCTGCGGCCGGACAGGTGGCGCCACCCCACCCCGCCGCATCTCCAGCGGAAAAGAAAGTCCGCCCTGCCGGAAAGTCCCCGTAATAACGCTATCCTTCCAGTCGCCGCTGTACTCGATCTTTGGCTGGGCAACCTCCAGGATCAGTTGCCCCTGAACCAGCCGCGCGGAAGCGACAGGGATACCATTGACACCCTGGTCCGGACTGTCCATAAGCGCGCTATAACCCGTATCTTTTTTGCTGATATGAAAGACAATATGCACCTGTAGGCCGGGAGCCTTTAACAATCCCGTCCAGTCACCGGCAATGCCCGGTGCGGCGGTAATGTCCTGTGCGGAGGCGGCCAGCGCGATCCAGCAGACCGACGCCGTCGCGATTATTTTTCTCATAAGAAAGACCGAAGATAACCCATTCACGGCGGCGCGACAACTATTGCCCCGCCGGCACTTCCACCGTCGTCGACATCCACCTGCCCCCCTTGCTGTCCGTCACTACCAGCCCATAAACACCCGGCGCCAGCGCCGCCGGCAACGCCAGGCTTCCGCTGAATGCCGCCCCCCCTGAAAATTCCCGCTTCGCCAGCAGCCGTCCCGACATATCCAGCAGCCCCAGCTGATAGATCCCCGGCGTCAGCCCCTCACCCGAGAAATTCAATTTCCGGCCGACGACAGGATTAGGATACACCGAGAGGTGCACACCCGCATCACCCGCCGGCAACTCAACCCGGCAAACCGCGCTGTAGGCAACCACCGCACTCTGCTGATCCACCAGTTTCAGCCGGTAGTCATCATGACCCGGAAAAGGCTGCTGATCCAGGACGGTCTGCCCATTGGCCAGGGGCGCCTCATACTCCAGCAGCGGAAAGAAATTCACGGCATCGGCACTTCTCTCAACCACCAACCGGCTGCAATCATTGATCGTCCCAAGCGTCCAGTTGAGCTGAACCTTGCCGCCTTCTGCCCGGGCGGAAAAATCAACAACTCTGTCGGCAAGCACCACAAGCGAGGTGTTGGTCACCCAAAGCCCCGTCACAGCCACCTGGTCCAGACCGCCACCCGAGAAGTCCGAGCCTGTAGGGAAGTTCGCGGCATTAGTATAGTCCACCAGGTTGGCAGCCGACGAGATATTGACATCCGTACCGAACAGGGAATATCCGTAAGTCGTCGCGCCATTGGGAATGCCGAGATCGGAAAACCGGAGAAGTACCCCGTCCCGAAACTGGTTAGATGTGTTGTTCATCAGAAACAGATGGGCATCCGCAGGGTTCTTTCTCAGCGTAAGATAATTTATCGAAGTACCGACGTTGGACCCGTAATTGGCAGCCGTGACGGAAACCGCACCGTAGTAGGAAGATGGATCCCCGTTAGCATCGACGGTCTTTATCGCCGCGACGTAAAAAGGATCATGACCACCCCCGGCTCCCCGGTCAAAAACCGCAAAACCCGCCTTTGTCCCATCCGTCGAGCTGCCTGCGGCAGAGAGAAGAAAATCCACTCTTTCGATATTATTGTTATTCGTATTGGTCGAATTCTGGAAGTTGTTGTCGATACCGATGTTGAACACCTGCCCCGACGAAAATATCCGTTCAAGACTGTCGTCATAGTCCGGCCGAAGCGCAACCGTCCCGCCGCTGGGAACCGTCGCGCCGTTGTTCTGCTCGAGCCAGAGCGATTTGCGAAGCCCGGCGACGGACGCATTGTCGGCCCGGCGGAACCTCACCTTCGTCCCAGCGGTGAACCGGAAGATCATCCCCACAGCCGTAAAAGAATCCAGCAGATAAAGATTGGGGGTCGTCACCGAATGGCCGAAAGCATAGTTATAATGGTTGAGGTTGAGCCCGCTGCCTGCGTTGCCCGTAGCTCCGGTTCCCGCATATGTGGTGGATGTCGTAACGGTAACCCAGTGGGCGAATTCCGCGGTTACCGGTGTTTGTGCCGATGCCGGGCCGAAGGCCGGCAAAAGGGAGAATATCGGCAAATAAAAGAACAACAGGGGCGTCAACAGCCCCCTCAAAAAAAATTGGGGTTTCATGGATAGTTGGTTTAGGTGGGGTTTCAGGAGGTCGGCCCTCACCGCGAAAAGTACAACGCCAATGCGGTCAAAGAAAGCGATTGGCCGTTTTCCCGCCTGTCCTAAATAGTAACCATTAGCCATTGACTCCAACTTCTCCCGGAGTAGCGGCAAAAAAACAGGGCCGGCCCGATGATCGGAACGGCCCTCTGCGATAAGTTGCTAAATTGGAGTCGAAACTTAGGACTGGATCTTAAATGAATAAGGACAAGGGCTCGACGGCTAATGGTTATGGAACTTGGGACACAACTATTCTTGACTGTTAGTTCTTTTCAGGTCTTCCTTATAGATGAGGTCGAACATCTTCAACACATCGATACTGAACAGATCCGCCATTTCATAAACATCCCCGACAGAAAACTTCTTCGGATACTCCATCATAACAGTGAACCTGTCGACCTTCTTCCCCAAATCGTTCGCTACAACCGTTTTTTTGATATACTTAAAAATGTCCGTAAATGATTCAATTTGACCTTGGGACAGCATGGGTTTGATAAGGTCATAACGCGGGTCTCTCGTTCCCATAATCAAAGAAAGGTTTTTTTTGAATTAGATAAAGGCATCTAAAAAACTATTTTTTGGCCTTGTCCCTTTTTGTATCCCACTTCATCATCATCCGAATCCGCATTCGTCATTGCCACACTACCGATTTGTCTTTTTGTTCAAAACCCGCTTCAGCAAAGGATCACAAAGCATTTCAACAAAACAAATTTACTAATATTTTTAGTATTTATGACACTAAAAATATTAGTTTTGTTTTCAACAGAAACCTTACCATGTACCTTTGCAAGTCCTATTTTAGTTTCAACTACGGAACATTCGCTACCGAAGAATTAGTCAAATCCGGCGCAGACACAGGCGCTACCACGCTGACACTCACCAATATCAACTCCACCTGCGACGCCTGGGATTTCGTTCAGTTTTGCACTCAGCAGGGCATAAAACCCATCCTCGGTGCAGAAATTCGTAACGGCAATACCCTCCTATATATATTGATAGCGGCAAACAACAAGGGATTCCGCCGGATAAACGAATTCCTTTCCGAATATCTGCGCGAAAAAAAACCATTTCCCGCCGGCAATGTCCTCGAACCCGTATTTTATAGCCCGGAAGACGGATTTATCATCCACCCTATCGGCGGTAAAACGCCGGAGTCGCTAAACAGCAACGAACGCATCGGCGTACTCCCGGGCGAGGTCAACAGGTTGTTAAAACTGCCCCTGGCTTCGAGTCCCGATAAATGGGTCATCCGCCAGCCCGTGACCTTTCAGAATAAGGTCTATTATAATCTCCATCGCCTCCTTAGGGCGATAGATGGGAATACCCTGCTGTCAAAACTAAAACCCGAAGACCTGGCTTCTCCGCAGGAATACTTCCTCCCGCAGGTGGAGATGCTCACCGCCTTCCGGCAGCATTCCGCGATCATCACCAATACCTACCGGCTGATCGACGCCTGCTCGATAACCATGGATTTTGGTGTGGATAAGAATAAACAACTTTTCACCGCCAGCCGCGAGGACGACCGGGTGCTGCTCGAAAAACTGGCCCGCGATGGGTTCCGGTTCAGATATGGCGCCAATAAAAAGGTAAAAGAACGGTTCAACAAAGAGCTCCGTATCATCGATCAGATGGGCTTTACAGCCTATTTCCTGATCACCTGGGACATGATCCGTTATGCCCAAAGCCGGGGTTTCTATCATGTCGGCCGGGGCAGCGGCGCCAATTCCCTGGTCGCCTACTGCCTCCAGATCACCGATGTCGATCCCATCGAGCTCGATCTGTATTTCGAACGCTTTCTGAACCCTCATCGGACAAGCCCACCCGATTTTGACATCGATTTCTCCTATCTCGATCGCGATGAGATCATCGATTATATGATGAAACGGTATGGCCGCAACCACACCACCCTGTTGGGTATGTACCCAACTTTTCAATACAACGCCATCATCCGGGAATTAGGAAAGGTCTTCGGCCTGCCCAAAGCCGAGATCGACGAACTGGCTTCAAGAGGATATTCCGGCGACAGGATCCAGCGCGCCATCATCCAATACGGTAAGCTTCTCCAAAACTTCCCCAGCGGCCTGAGCATCCATCCCGGCGGTATCCTCATTTCCGAGAAGCCGTTGGCCAACTACTGCACCATCCACCTTCCGCCAAAGGGGTTCCCTACCGCGATGATCGATATGTTCGTCGCCGAGAACATCGGGCTCTATAAGCTGGATGTACTGAGCCAGCGCGGTCTGGGCCACATAAAAGAATGTATCCAGTTGGTAAGAGCCAACCACCGCATCGACATCAATATCCATGAGATCGATAAGTTCAAAAAAGACCCCGCCATAAAAGAGCAGCTCCGCATCGGGAATACGATCGGCTGTTTCTATATCGAGTCCCCAGCCATGCGGCAGCTGATAAAAAAACTGAAATGCGATAACTATGAGACCCTCGTCGCCGCCAGCTCGATCATCCGGCCCGGAGTGGGGCGTAGCGGCATGATGTATCAATATATCTACCGGTATAACAATCCCGGCAAATTCGAGTATCTGCATCCAAAGCTAAAGGAGATACTCGGCTCGACCTATGGCGTGATGATCTATCAGGAACAGGTCATCCAGGTAGCCCATGAATGGGCCGGATTGGAAATGGCCGACGCCGATCTCCTGCGGCGCGCCACCAGTTCAAAATATCGCGGGAAGGGACACCTGCCAATGTTAAAGGAAAAATTCTTTGCCAACTGCAGCGAAGCCGGCTACCCGGCGGAAGCCACCCAGGAGGTCTGGCGGCAGATCGAAAGTTTTGCCGACTACAGCTTCTGCAAGGCGCATTCCGCAAGCTACGCCGTGGAAAGCTACCAGAGCCTTTTCCTGAAAACACACTTCCCCATGGAATTTGCGGTCGCGGTGATCAACAATTTCGGTGGGTTCTACAGCCGGGAACTATACTTCTATGAGTTGATGCGAACCGGCGCCCGGGTCCACCGGCCCTGTGTGAATAACAGCGATTATTACACCAACCTCCGGGGAAAAGAAGCCTATGTCGGCTTTGTCCATATAAAAGGCTTGGAACAGACCTTTGCAGACCGGATCACCGAATCCCGGGAATGCACCGGTCTCTATTCCGACCTCGCCGATCTCATCGAACGCACCGCCGCAACATCCGAACAGCTGGACATCCTGATCCGGACCGGCGCCCTTCGGTTCACCGGCAAAAGCAAGAAAGAACTCCTGTGGGAAGGCGACTTCGTACAAAAAAGGACAAAACTCAGCCATCCCGTGTCGCACCCGCTTTTTAAAGAAGCGCCCGTATCTTTCACGCTGCCGGACCTGCCCGTCTATCCCATGGAGGATTATTATGACGACATCGAACTGCTTGGGTTCCCGGTTGGCGATCCCTTTTTCCTGGCAGACGATGACCCATCCCGGTACGGGACCGCCCGCGATCTCGCCGGGCGTCTCGGCCGGCCGGTGACGGTCCTCGGCTATCACATCACTCATAAACCGGTGCAAACGGTAAAAGGCGATATGATGAGCTTTGGCACCTTTCTCGATGTCAACAAGGAATGGATCGATACCGTGCACTTCCCTCCTATCCACGCCGCCCATCCGCCCCAGGCCGGCTTCTTTCGCATCACCGGAAAGGTGATCGAAGAATTCGGCGTATACAGCATCGAAGTCACCCGCATCGAAAAAGTGGGAATAAAAACAAGAACACCACAAACCATTTGACATGCCCACACCTGACAACCCATCTGCCGCCATGGCCGACGCCGACCCCAACGCCGCGGCCCTCCGCCGCCACATCGCTCATTTCGACCTCGACGCCTTCTTCGTATCGGTGGAAATCCTGAAGAACTCCCGGCTGAAAGGCAAACCGCTGCTGGTAGGCGGCTCCGGCGACCGCGGCGTCGTCGCCACCTGTAGCTATGAGGCCCGGAAATTCGGCATCCACAGCGCCATGCCCATAAAGCTCGCCCGGCGGCTCTGTCCCGAAGCGATCATCATCCGCGGGGATATGGAGTCCTATTCCCGCTACTCCCGGCTGGTGACGGAGATCATGCAGGAAAATGTGCCCCTGTTCGAAAAGGCCTCTATCGACGAATTCTATATCGATCTCTCGGGGATGGACAAGTTCTTCGGGTGCAGCCTCTTTGCAAAAGAGCTAAAGACGCGCGTGATAAAGGAAAGCGGCCTGCCAGTATCCTATGGTCTGGCCAGCAACAAACTCATCAGCAAAGTCGCCACCAACGAGGTGAAACCCGATGGCCAACTGGAGATCGCCTTTGGCAGAGAAAAGAATTTCCTGGCGCCACTCCCCATCTCCAGGCTGCCCGGCATCGGAAAAGAAACCGCCTGCAAGCTGATCCGGCGCGGCGTGGAGACCATCCGGACCCTGAGCGATATCCCCATCGAAATGCTCGGCACGATGTTGGGCAAGAACGGGATCGATCTCTGGCGAAAAGCAAACGGCCTCGACGAATCCCCCATCGTCCCCTATCGCGAACAAAAGTCCATCTCCACCGAACAAACCTTCGAGACCGACACCACCAACCTGGGCTTCCTCCATTCCCAACTGGTACGAATGACCGAATCCATCGGCTTCGATCTCCGCCGCCAGGAAAAACTCACAGGCTGCATAACCGTCAAGCTCCGCTACTCCAACTTCGACACCGTCGTCAAACAGAAGACCATCGACTATACAAATGCCGATCATCTCCTGCTAACCACCGCCCAGGAGTTGTTCGACAAGCTCTACGACCGCCGGATACTGATCCGCCTGCTGGGCATCCGCTTCACCCGGCTCGTTCCGGGCAACTATCAGATAAAGCTGTACGAAGATACCCAGGAGATGATCCGCCTCTACCAGTCCATAGATTCCATCAAACACCGCTACGGCGAAAAGGCCCTACTCCGCGCGGTTGGGGTCAAACGGGGACAATAAAAACTACATTCCGAAACATAGAAAGTACAATTTGGCTCCCTTAATATCAAATTATAAAACTTTTCTTTGAACGATGGAAAAGGACGGCAGGTACAAGAAGATCAAACCGCTGTTCAGGGACAAGGTAGTCCGGAAGTTTAGCGAGATATTTTCCGAAGAGGTCATTCCCAAAACCGTGCTGGCGGATGATCTGAAAAAGAACAACAACCAGATCGGCAAACTGATCAAATCACCCGGTGGCTTTAAGGTCAGAGACCTTTTTCGAATAATTGAGCGCTCCGAACTATCAATTGAACAACTGGTACAACTATTTGAATCGGATTATCAGGACGATTATAAGGTCGATAACCCCGGGAAAAACAAGGGTTACAAACATATAAAAACCATGTTTAATGACGGAGCGATCAACATCTTCAGTGATATTTTTGATCACGTCCCCGAGACCACGGTTGCCGAGGATATCGGGAAACGAAAGGCAAAGATCGATCTTGCCAAACTAACCTACACCCAGGTTGACCGAATCGCAAAACTCTGTGAACTAACAAAAGCCGACATCTTCCAACTGATAGCCGCCCAACTAAACAACAAATAACCCATCCATAGCCATCGACCGGCGCCTTTCCTATTTTACGCTCCAAAAGCCGGTCACCGATTTAGACCCGAATAGACCTTTTCGATAACCGCCTCCTTCCTAAGAGGCGGTTTTTTGCTCGTAAAAAACGGTCGTAAAAAACGTAATTTACGGGCGCATGTACAACCCGCTTCCCATATTGACCCGGGGCCTCCTCGACGACCAGATCGCCAAAGGAAAACGCTGGTTCATCCGGCAAACCTTCCCACGCGGAATGGAAGCCCGGCTTATCGCAGCCTTCCTCATCCGGGGCTATGATGCCGAAGAACGGCCCCTCGCAGACCAACACCTCGCCGCACTCGACAAGGACGGCAACGCCTTCCTCTACGACGCCGGAAACCCCGCCCACCTGGACAAACTACACATCGCGGCAAGCCAGCCCTTTGGCTATAAGGTCTTCTATGCAGCCAGAAAAGGCGTGGACTGGAAACCACCCGCCCACTACCAGGAGAAAATGCGCCATTATCTCCGCCGCCACCACCCCGCATGGCGATCACAAAAAGAAGGTGACAAGATTCAGATCGGCCTCCATGAAGAATTTGGCGAACTTTTTCTTAAATTCAGTTATTCCGGCGAAGACGATACCATCCCATTCGACCAGATAGAAAAATATTGATATGTGCCTCGACATCGCTTTTTACTCCGCCTTGCAGCTGATCGACGACTACTTCCCCAACCTTGCTCACGACGGAGAGATCGGCTTCGATCTCGAAATGGGAATGCATTTCATGGCCCTCGGCTATAACCGCTATCCCGTGATCCTGTCCGAAAATGGCGGGTACCATCGCAAATATTTTGAATGGGGAATCATCGCCGAATATATGGATACCCCCGAAAAGATCAAGGCCATGCGCAGATCCATGGTCAACGCCCGAAGCGAAAAGATCCTCGAAGACAAACGCTCCTTCTGGCACCGCATCCGCCGGACACGCTGCCTCATCCCCGTCACCGGCATCTACGAACACCGGGAGATAATAGGTTGGAAGAACAAGGTTCCCTATCATATCCGGTTAAAAGATCGCCCCCTGTTTGGCATCCCCGGTCTTTATCATTACAATACAAAAATGCCCTCCGATCCCGAGACCGGAGAAATGCGGGGCATGTTCACCCTGATCACCCGCGCAGCCAACCCCCTCATGCGGCAGATCCATAACAGCGGTGACAATGCCTTCCGCATGCCCCTCTTCCTGTCAAAAGAGATGGAACTCGAATGGTTAAACCCCGATCTCTCAGATGCCGGTCTCACCCGGCTCCTGGCCTATGAGATGCCCTCCGACCAGCTTATCGCCGATCCCGTCTTCAGTATCCGCAGCCGGACACCCCGCCCCGACGGACAACCAAAGAATGCCCCCTACCTCTATCCCGACCTGCCACCCCTTATCCCTATCCCTTCAAATGGATCTGGATCATGACCGATCTCCTCGTCATTTTTCTCTTGCTCGCCGGCGGCGCCGCCAGCGCCTGGTGGAAAAAACTGACACCTGCAGCCGCCATCACCGGCGTGCTGACCGGCGGCTCCATCTATGCAGGCGGCGGCTATCCGGGATTGTTACTGCTCGCACTTTTCTTCGTCCTCGGCACCGCCGCCACTTCCTGGCAAAAACAAAAAAAATTGTCGATCCGGGGCAACGCCGCCCATGAATCGACCCGTACATCAGGCCAGGTGATCGCCAACGCCGGTGTCGCCGCCATCGCAGGGATAATGGCGATCCTCCTCCCCGCCCATCGGGATCTGTTTCTTTTGTTGATAGCCGCAAGCCTCTCGTCAGCCACCGCCGATACACTTTCTTCCGAACTGGGGATCATCTATGGCCGCCGCTTCTATCACCTGCTTACCTTGAAGCCGGACCAACAGGGATTGGATGGGGTCGTCAGCATCGAAGGCACCCTCATCGGTATCGCGGGCTCGGCGATCATCGCGACGGCCCACAGCCTGGCCACCCATTGGAGTCTCCGCGCCTTTATGATAATACTCGTCGCCGGTACAGTGGGAAATCTCGTCGACTCTCTACTCGGCGCCCTCTTCGAACGTAAGGGGATGCTCACCAACAACACCGTCAACTTCCTGAACACCCTGGCAGCCGCACTCATTGCCCTCCTCACCAGCTATCCGTTCTAAACGGCGCCACAGGCAGCCCTTCCGTATTGAACAGGTCCGCCATTATCCAGTCTTTAAACGCATATCGCACCGCCACCGGCGCCTTCACACTGTCTGTCAGCAGCTGCACACCGCGGGAAACGATTCGCGCTTTTGCAGGGAAAAATCGCCGGTCCTCGCCCGCTATTTCAAAGCCGGCGATCGGCCGGCCAAACGTCGTCAGCCCATTGGGAACATTGTCAAAACCGACAATAACGGTATCTCCGGATACCCTCATGCGCTGATAGACCGGACTCGCATGCGGCAACCCCGCCCATCCATAGGTATCGGCCAGCGCCCAGCACGCCAGCCGCTGAGGGATGACGGTCTTGTTGGCCGGATGGATACTGTGCTCATCTCCCACATCCATGCTCACCACCATCCCCGAACGGGGGATCAGCGCCAATGCCCGCTGCTGCGCCTCGCGTAGGGGAGCGGCCGGACCCAGTTTGTCATTATAGGCATAAGGGGCGATCTGTACATAGTAGAACGGCCATTCACCGCATTTCCATTCCTCCCTCCATTCTTTCACCATCGCCGCCAGCAGCCGGTCGTAGATGGCTGCGTTGGGTCGGTTTTGCTCACCCTGGTACCAGATGACTCCCCTGATCCCAAAGCCGACCAGCGGCTGTACCATGGCGTTGTATAAAACCGTGGGTTCATTCTTATTGATCTTCGCCGTATCCGCCTCGCCCAGGACCTTAATCTCGGGAAAGGCGCCCAGACTATGTTGGTTCATCCAGGCTTCTACGACCGTGCCGCCCCAGGTGGTCATGATCATCCCCACCGGCACCTTCAGCTTTTCCTGTAATATTTTCGCATACTGATAACCCACGGCACTAAAGTCCCGAACGCTCATCACCCCAGCCGGCTGCCAGCCCGTCGCCTTGCATTCCGTCTCGGGCTTTCTCGACATCGCCCTCTCCAGGCGGAAAAGCCGGATCTGCGGGTTGCGTGAGTCCATCAGCAGGTCGGTAGAGTGTAACACAGGCTGATTGCCAAAGCCTTTCACCGGCATTTCCATATTGGACTGCCCGGAGCAGATCCATACTTCCCCGATGAGTATCTCCCGGAGGACTTTCTTCTTCCCATCATCAAACGAAATAGTATACGGGCCCCCGGCCGCGGGAGTGGCGACCCGGACTCTCCAGCTGCCATCCCCGGCGGCAACGGTCGTATACGGATGATGATCCCAGGAAGGAGTGACGATGATCCTCGTCCCACCTTTCGCCCACCCCCATAGCGCCACTTCCGACTTCTGCTGCAACACCATGCTGTCGGCGATGACGGCGGGCAGGGTAACCTCGGCCCGGATGGACGCCGAGCAAAAAAGCATCAGCGCGATCCCGAATAATATTCTATTTCTCATGTCCATATTTTTTTATTCTCCGGCAAAAAAGAATTCCGGCAGGAGCCTTCTCGCCACCACCCGCACGGCCTCTGCATCCTTCTCCTCGATCCACCGGTAGGGCCAGCGCAATCGCGTACCCACATTGCCCCAACCGCCGGCCGCAGCCAGCAGTTTGTCCAACGCCGGATTCGAATAGCCCGCACTTTTATAGGGCACGATACACATCGCAAAGAGTTCCAGGATCTTCTCCTGTATCCGCAGCGCCTCGCCCAGGTCGGTTGCCATCATCCTCCACCAGGCCTGCGATCCCCGCGGACTGAGACAGGCCACATTGGAATAGGCACCCGACGCCACCTTCTCCTGTACACCCGTCGCCAGCAAATGGCCAGGCACGAAAACCGACAGGTCCAACACCCGCGTCCGCATCTCCTCAAACCATTGCTTGTCCCCCGACGCCAGCTTTACGCCGATCAGCTGGGGAACAGCCTTCCGCAACCGCGACAGATCGGCCGGCGTCAATACCAGCTTCGCATGCGGCGGATTATAAAGCACCAATGGGATGCCCCCGGCAGCCTCACTCATTTTCGCCAGGAAAACCATCTGCTCCTCATCGCTGACGGTCACCCAGTCGGGTAAGATCACCTGGAAGGCATGCGGCGCGAGCCCGACACAGCGCCTCACCCGCGCCAGCGAGATCACCGGGCTCGGATGACTGGCGCCGATCTGGAAAGGCATCCCCGCCGCCCGGCATTTTTCCGCCAGCACCAGCTGCACCCTGTCAAATTCTTCCTCCGTCTGATTGTGAAATTCCCCGGCCGTCCCATTGGAATAGATCCCGTCGAGCCCGACGCCGGTCAGCAGGTCGATCTCTTCCGAAAGCCGGTGATAGTCGATACTGTCATCCTCGTTGATGGGCAACAGCAAAGTGCCCCAGTTCCCCAAAAGTGTCTCAGGCGTAAGCATGGTCTTCAGTGTAAGCAAGATATTGTCATTTCAAATTATCAATGTCGATCTCCTCCAGCACGATCCCTTCATAGGGCCGCTGATACCCCGCCTCGTACAAACAACCGAGGTTGCCATCCGGCAGCGCCGTCAGACAGGAGTAAGCGGAAGGGCCTTCATAAAGCACTTTTTTATAGGGCCATGTCCGGCCATCGTCATAGCTGACCCTGACTGTCATCCCCACCCTGGCCTTCGTGCTGGCGGGGTTCGAGAATACCAGGCAATCGCTTTTCCCGGGAAAATGGTAACGGATAAGGTTGCCCTCGCAAACGGGCTCGGTCAGCGCCGTGTCGGGCGACCGGGCGGACCATCTCCTGCCGCCATTCCGGCTGACGGCGATCTGCCGGTACCGGGTATGCCCCGTATTGCGCATGTTCAGCATCAGCCGGCCATTGGAAATTTCCGCGACAGTGGCCTCGTTGGTGCTGTCCTGTGCGGAGCCGCCTAATTTCCAGCTGCGTCCATGGTCATCGGAATAGATGACATGCGAATGGTTGCTCCTCGTCGCGGCTTCCTCATGATTACAGGGTATGACCAGACGCCCCCGGTGCCTCCCCTGCCCGATCTGCAACCCTCTTCCGGGCCCCGTGGCATACCAGGTCCAGTCGCTGCGTTTCACCTCACCGGTGATCTCCCGCGCCGCCGACCAGCTATGACCGTCATCCATAGATGACAGCACGAAGACCCGGCGTGTATCCTTCCCCGTTCGATCTTTGATCAGTTTCTCCTTGTCCGTCCCTATATTCCAGGTCGACAGCAGCACAATAGCGCCGGTCGTCGCATCCACCACCGGGGTAGGGTTGCCGCAGGTATTGGTGGAATCGCTCCACACCACCTGCAGCCCGCTCCAGGTTCTGCCGCTGTCCGCCGATCGCTTGACCACCAGGTCGATGTCCCCCGCATCCCCGCAGTTGTTCTTCCGGGCCTCGGCAAAGGCGAGGACCGTCCCTTTCAGCGTGGTCACAATGGCGGGTATGCGGAAGCATTTGTAGCCCTCATCCCCATTCTTAAAGACATAATTGAACGTCTTCGGCGAAGCCTGCGGTGTGGCTGGCGGCGAAGCCGGCCGCTGAGCCGATATATTCCCCATAAAGAGAAGCACCATCGCCGCGCCCATAACGGTCTTCCGCGGAGAAAAATAGCTAAAGATATACCCGATGATCAGACACCCTGCCACGGCAAACACCGGATACAAAAAGAAGTTGACCGCATCGCTGCGCTGTATGAAATATAGCCCCACACAGCTGACCCCGAAGCCGACGAGGATACCCGTGCCGTTGATCCGCGGAAAGAAGATGCCGGCGGCAAACATGCCGGCCAGGCAGCCGCCGAACAAGCCGATAATCTTCAGGTATTGGTCCCAGATAGAAGCATTTTGGAGGTAGACGAGGTACATCGCGATCAGGCTGCCCAGTACGCCAAGCACGACCGTGGATGCCCGGGCAAACCGCAGACATTGCCGGTCTGTAACCGTCTTCTTAAAAGGCCGGTAGAAGTCGGTCGTAAGCACCGTCGCAATGGAATTCATGCTGGAGCCGATGGTGGACATCGTGGCGGCGAACAAACCCGCAATGACAAGCCCGGATAAGCCCGCCGGCAGCTGTTGCGAAATAAACCAGGGAAAGACATCGTCCACCCGGCCATTGGGGTTCAGCCCGCCGGGGTGATGCCGGTAGAAATACCATAGGGCGGTGCCGACGCCAAAGAAGATGAGGGTCGCGGGTATCACCATCACGGCATTAGTGTATACCGATCTGCGCGCTTCCCGTTCGGTCGGCGTAGTAAGATAACGCTGGACAACCACCTGGTCCGAAGTATAGGTGACAAGGTTGGTCAGCAACGTGCCGATCACCACGACCCATAATACGGGCTGCGAGATACTCCAGCCCAGGTTGGCTACCCTGAACTTGTCATGCGAATAGGCTTCCCGGACCAGACCGCCCAACCCGCCCGGCGAATGCGCCGTGATAAAAAAGAAACTGACCAGCGCGCCGCCCAGCAGCACGAAGACCTGCATGACCTCCGTCCAGACCACCGCCTCGATACCCCCGGCCACACTGTAGGCCGTAGTGATGATGGTCGTGACAAAGATGCAGACGAAAATGTTGATGCCCGTCACCGTACTCAGCACCAGCGCAGGGAGGTACACGACAACGCCAAGCCGGCTGAGCTGAAAGACGATGAAGGTAAAACTGCCCACGAGCTTGACCCGTTTGTCAAACCGGATCTGCAGGTATTCATATACGCTGGTCAGCTTAAACTTTCTGAAATAAGGAAGATAAAAGAAGGTCACCACCGGAGCGATGGCAAGCACCATGACATTGTTCATGATATAGACCCAGTCCGTCGCGTATGCCTTCGCGGGAATCGCTATAAAGGTCAGCGCGCTGAGCTTCGAGCCGAAAATGCTCAGACCCGCCGCCCACCAGGGTATCTTTTGGCCGCCCAGGAAAAAATCCCCGGTCGTGGAGCCCATATGTTTCGAAACGAACACGCTGATGCCGATGATGACGGCGAAGTATAAGGCGATAACCGTCCAGTCCAATCCACCGAATTTCCCCGAGGGCTGAAGAGGGGAAGCGATCAGCACCTTGTTGGTCCTCACCGCCGGCCTCGCTTCTCCGCCGGCGATAACGACATTCCCGTCCCAGACGACCAGTGGGGTCGTCACAGGGGCATAAGTGCTGCCATGAGGGTGAACGGCCGCATCGGCTTTTATATCCACCGGTATCTTCCCCATGACCGACCACGAGTCGGTGAGCGTGTTATAGGCGAGTATCTCCTTCCTGAAGCCGGGATGCGCATCTTTTAATACCGCCACCTCCGATGCCCCGCTGCCGTCATCCCCGCCAAACAAAAGCAGATGGCTTTGACCTCCATTATAGGCCGGCGAAGGGGCGGCAGCTACCGGATGGGGCAGGTCCGCGATCCGCTTCCAGCCCTTATCCGCGGTATATTCCCAGCAATCCTCAAGATATTCCCGTTGGACTGCCGCACCGGACACCAACCTCACGCCTCCAAACAGATAGAACCGGTCCTCATAGGCCCCCGCAACCGCCAGCATCCTCGCCGCACCCGGGCAAGGCCCCAGCACACGCCATTTTTTTGTCGGCGCCGAAAGGTCCAGACACCAGAAATTGTTCTCCGTAGGCCCAGCCGGACTGGCAATGCCGCCGGCCACATACAACAGATGACCCACTATCGCGCCACAGGCATTGATAATCGGTCCCGGCATCGCCGGCAGCGCAACGGTCTCCACCCTGCCGCCGGTATATTTCAGGATAAACGCATCCGCATAATTCCGTTCCGCATCTCCCCCGCCCAGACAGACAACGCCATCCTCATAGCTGAGCGAAACCCCATAGCCCATCGGCCGGGGCAGCAGGCCCGCCTCCTTCCATTGCCCATCCGGTCTTTCAAGAACAAATATCTTATCATGCCAGGTCTTTATTCCGCCGCTCCAGGGACGCCCGTTCCCCGGGAAATTGGCCCCGCCGGCAACAACCAGGGCGCCATGACTGACCCCCGCATAGCTCCCCGCAAAGCCATCGGCATCCGGCACCGGCGCCGCCTGACCCCAGCTGAAAAAAACATTCCCGGTAGTATCCTGACCCATGCTGTTCATAGTACAGAAAATAAAAAGGAGGAAAGGAAAGATTCTCAAGACCGCCATGTTTCTGATTTTGACTTTGTTGGCAATTTCTCAAAAAAAGACAACTCGGCCAGCTCATTATAAAATTCATCGAAACTTTCCTGGCTAAGATTGGCCAGCGGCAGACGGCAAGGCCCCAGATCCCAGCCAAGCATTTTCATCATCGCTTTCTGACCCGGGATAGGCGGGTATTTCAGCAAGACCCGGATCACCTCTACCATATAGGCATGCGATTCACGCGCGGCCCTCAGATCCCCTTTGCGGAAGGCCTCCATCGTCGCGAGGTACAGCGGTGCGGCAAACGTATACGTACTGCCAATGGCTCCCCTGGCCCCCACGGCAAGGGCGGGCAATAACAGCTCGTCCACCCCGTACAGGATGTCCCACCGGCCCTTTTGGAAGTTGAGACAGGACTGATATTCCTGAAGCGTAGTGGCGGTATATTTTATCCCGGCCAGATTGGGAACGACCCCCTCCGCCAATTGCAGAAAAGCCATCATATCCATCCCCACTCCCGTCAGATGCGGAATATGATAATAGTAGAAGGGAAGGTCGGGAGCCGCACTAGCGATCTCGGCCATGCAACTGACCAGGTTCTGCACGGAGCTGGGCTTAAAGTAAAACGCCGCCACCGACGCAAAAGCATCCGCCTTTATCTCCGCGGCATGGACCGCGAGGGACCGGGCCTCGGTAATACTGCTGTGCCCGACATGCACGATCACCCTCAGCCTGCCCGCAGCGGCCTTCACAAATTCAGCGGCAACAAATTTCCGCTCCGCGATCGTCATATTCGGCCCTTCGCCATTGCTGCCGCAGACAAAGATCCCCTTCACGCCATCGCTAACCAGTTTGTCCACAAGCACGGGGATCATCTTTCCATTTATTGAACCATCTTCATAGAACGGGGTAAACGCCGCCGCGATCAATCCTTCAAATTTATTCATAATGCTATTTTTGAGACCAGTTTAATATCCTTGCGTCTGGGTCAGCAGTTTGTTATTCGCCAGCACAGTCGTATTCAAGGGCCAATATAAAGGAGTGTTCTTACCGGCCAGGTTGGGTACATACGTATACACGTTGATCGTCCCGGCCGAGTGGAACCTCAACAGGTCGTACCAGCGCTTGTTCTCGAAAAACAATTCCCTTCCCCGCTCATCCAGTAATTCTTTTTCCACCGTCGGCTTGTCCGTAGCACCCGTATAATTACCGGTTCCCGCACGATTGCGAACTTTGTTAAGATATGTAATGGCATCAGCGGTATTGCCCAGGCCGGCATAGGCTTCGGCCTTCATCAGGTAGATGTCGGCAAGCCGGTACATGATTATGTCGTTATCGGATACGCGGTCATCCGCATATTTCGTGCCCGTGTACTTGGTGATCCAGGAAATACCGGGCACCGTGTCCTTCGTGGTAGGATTGATATTGCGTTGCGTAACCCAGGTATAGGGGATCCTTTTGTCTTTGGGGTTGGTGAACAGCGCTCTTGATTTCGGGCTCATCTGGTAGGCCCCCTGCCCATTCGACGTGGTCTGGACATACGGCAGACTGTCTATATTGACCGCACCCTGCGCTCCACCCACCAGGTAGGGCAACGCATTAAGGGCATAATTCGCGCCTGTCTCATCCCGCAGATAATAAGCCGCCAGCGCGACCTCCGTATTGCCCGCCGCACGGGTCGAAGTCACCTTCCCGAAGTCGGAGTTCAGCGTCAGCCCCGATGCCTCCACCTCCGACGCAGCCGTGATAGCATCATTGAGATCGGCATCTCCTCCACCCAGCACTTTCGCACTCCATAGTTTGGCGTCCAGTTTCAGCGCCTGCACCGACCCATAGGCAAAACGGTATTTCGAAGGATAGGCCTTCACCGAGAACGAACTCATGGACCTGAAAAGCAACAGCGAAGAATCCAGATCGCTGAATATCTGTTTCATGACATCCTTGGCGGTAGAACGGGCCAGCAGAGGTACGTTCTCATCGACCACGGCCTGCAACATGATCGGCGCGTCGCCGATGATCCGCGTGAGATGGAAATAAAAATAGGCGCGGAGCGCATAGGTCTCGGCAAGGATCCTCGCCCGGGTATCGGGAGCGGTGGAAAAAGGAAAGTCTTTGATCTTATCGAACAGGAGGTTGCAGTTCCCGATGGCCTGGTACCAGGCGTTGTAATTCAGCGCCCCCGTAGACGGCGAGAGGATCTGTGACCAAGCGGTGGTGAACCGGGAGTTCAGGGCCGGCACAAGTTCCTCGCTGCGCTCGATGCCATAGGTAACGTTGTTGGCCAACGACCGCATGGAAGGATAGATACCCGTCAGATAGGGATCGAAATCGCCCTCGCTCTTGAAATAGGTCTGTTCGGTGATGCTGGACTGCGGAGCGACGTTCAGCATTTTCTTGCACCCCGCCAACCCAATAAGCAGACAGGTCGGGAGGATCAATAGGTTGAATATCTTTTGCATCGTTTATTATTTTTAGAATTTCAAGGTTGCTCCCAGCGAATATTGTCTCGGCCGGGGATAGCCGCCGCCGTCCACACCGGTGTAAGTCTCCGGGTTTTGTCCCGTATATTTCGTGAGATAGCCAAGGTTATTGACGGTGACGAAAACGTTCATGGCCGAGGCATGCATCTTTTTCACAACAGCCGCCTTCAGCTCATAAGAAAGGGTGACCTCCCTGAAAGCAAGGAAATCTCCTTTCTCCAGCAGCGGGGACACATCGGAGGAATAGGTGTAGTTGGTACCCAGGGTAGCGTTTCTCAGGTAGTTGCGCTGGCCGAAGTCATAGTCGGCAAAGGAGAACCGCGCATATTTCTTGCCCGCATCCCCTTCCTTCTGCCAGATGTCCGAACCCAGCGCCGTCTTGGGAGCCCCCTCGTTATAGGCCCTGCCCTGGCCGAGCGAACGCGCCAGCGCGCCATTGCTGATCAGGTGTCCCATCGAAAAATCGACAGCAACCCGCAGTGAGAAGCCCTTGTAGGAAAGATTGTTCTGCATGCCTCCCATGATCAACGGCGTCCGCCAGCCCATAAAGACCTGGTCCTTCGCATCGATGATCCCGTCGCCATTCGTATCCTGGAAGATATAGTCACCGGCATGCTTGCCCACCGTGATACCCGAGGGCGAGGCCAGGTTGTCCTTGACCTTGGCATTCCAGGCGGCCGCATCGGCCTCGGTTGCGAAGACCCCGAGGACCTTATAGCCCCAGAGCCCGCCGACCCGCTCGCCTTCGGCATACCCGCCCGCTTCGACCAGCTGTTTGTTTTTTGAGTCCCAGATAAGGTCGCCACCCTGGCGATTCTTCGCACGGCCATTCGCGGGGAGCTTGGTGATAACGGTCTTATTGAGCGCTATCGCGAGGCTCGTAGTCCAGGTAAACGAACGCGACTTGAGCGTGGCATAACTCAATTCGATCTCTACACCCCGGTTTCTCAGGCTGCCGTTATTATAAGGGATAGAACCGAATGGCGCTTCGGACGGAAGCGGTTTCGACGCCAGCCGGTCACTGGTGACTTTGTTATAGTAGTCGACGATAAGTCCCAGCCTGTCCCGGAAAAAGGAGGTCTCGATCCCCAGGTCGGTCGTCGTTGTCGCCTCCCACTTCAGGTTGGGGTTGGAGAGGTTCGCCCGGACGATACCCGTTCCCTGCGCATAGGTGGTTGTCGAGTAGTTGCCGTACGTATCGGTGATATTCAGGTCATTGTTGCCGGCCTGACCCCAGCTGGCCCGCAGTTTTAACGTGCTGATCGGGGTTATATGCCAGAACTTCTCCCTGGCGACGTTCCAGCCGGCGGAGATGGAGGGAAAGAACGCATATTTATTCTCAGGAGCGAAATTGGAAAAGCCGTCATAGCGCAACGCACCGCTAAGCAGGTAACGCCCATCATAGTCATAGTTCAACTGCCCGAAGTAGCTGGCCGACCGGGTCTCCGTCAGCGACGTCGAAAAGTCGGTGACGTTGGTCGTGGTAACGCCGTTGATCGTCGTGTTCGGCGGCTCGCTGATGGTAAAGATATAGTCGTTGGTCGCCCGTTGCGAACCGATATTCACCGTATTACCCGTGTTTCGGGTATAGTTGAACCCACCCAGGACGGTAAAATGATGGTCGTTCCGGAAAGTAAAGTCATACTGCAGGATCTGGTCGATCATCAACTGCCGGGTATTGGTGGTGGACTCGTTCTTTTGTCTTTGCGTGGAAGGCTGGACCTCGTTGGCCGGAGTCCCCTTCCGCATGTACAGATAACGGTAGTCCTTGGCGTAGTAAGAAACGGATGGCTTGAAATGTAATCCCCCCGCAATGTTCCAGTCGCCCGCCAGCCGGCTGATGAACTGCTCTGTCGACACCCGGGTCTGGTCATATTTCAACGTATGAAGACGATTAGGAACCGTATACAACTCCCCCGGCATCGGGTCCCCATTGTCCTTGAAGACCCTGATCAGCGGAGTGATCCGCGTTCCCCTCGCCAGCTCGTTGACAAAACCCGCCACATAGTTGGGAACGATGTTCTGGTAGTTCACCATCAGGTCCACCTTGAAATTATCGACGGGCTTGAACCCAAAATTACCAAGGGCATCATACCGTTTGTAGTTGGTCCCGATAAAGGTGCCCGCCTGGTCGGTATAGCCCGCCGACATAAAATAGTTGGCTTTGTCACTGCCGCCGTCAACGGAGATATTATCGTTATTGGTAAGCCCGGTGAGCCAGATAAGATCCTGGTAGTGGTTGTCGGCGTACAATAGTTTAGTGCCGGGCTTAATCGGATCGTCCATCGTCATGTACCCCTTGTTCTTGATGAGGTTGTCCACAAAGGGCTGACCTTCGACCGCGACGACATTGTCATACAGCGCGGTGAGGTTGATGTTGATACCGTACTGACCCTTGGCGGTATAGACCTTCGTGCCCGCGGAAAAACCGCCATTGTTCAACAGGCTGTTCTTATCCAGCGCGTCATGCGTATTGAAGACCGTCGTGCGCGCGAGTTTCAGGTACTGCGTCGCGTCCATATAATCGAGATTCCGCGATGCGGTCTCCCAGGTGGTCCGGTGATTGAAGCTAAGCCGGGGCCTGCTGTTGAATTTTCCCGACTTGGTCTTTACTATGACAACGCCGTTGGCGCCTCTCGCCCCGTAGATGGCCGTTGCCGCGGCATCCTTCATCACCTGCAACGACTCGATATTATAGGGGTTGACATCCGCCATCGGCCGGAATACCCCGTCGATGATCACCAGCGGGCTCGTCGCATCCGAACTCCCGATGGCATCGCCGCCGCTGTTGCCGATGCCCGTTCCATAAGGATTCAGCTTGGTGCCCCCGCGAATGACAATATTCACCGGCGAAGCACCCGGCTGACCCGAACTGACGGGAATATTCACCCCGGCCATCTTCCCCTGTAAGGCCAGAACAGGGTTGGCATCCACCGCATTCTTCATTTCGTCAGGTCCCAGTTTCGAAACGGAAGCGGTCGTTCGGGCACGGCTCTGCTGCGTATACCCGACGATGATCACGTCCTGCATGTTCTCGATGACACGGCTGAGCGAGACATTGAGCGCGCCGGCCGAAGCCCGCATTTCCCTCGGCGAAAATCCGACGGCTGAGAAGACCAGCGTAACCCCCGGCCGGGGTACAGAAAGGAGAAAGCTGCCCTCGGCATTAGTCACCGTCGCACCCTTGCCGCCTTTCACCTTGACGGTCACACCCTCGATCCCCTTACCGGCGCTGTCCGTCACTTTTCCCGCGACGGATGACAGGGGCTGACCGTGAGAGACGGCCGCGATGAAGAACGCCGCCGTCAGCATAAGCAATCGTAATGATAATTTCATATGTTGGTTATTATTAGCAATCGTAAAGGGGTATCTTGTTCAATAGTAGTTATGTCCTACATATTCAAAGATAAGGAGGTTCCCCCCATTCATCCAAGAAAAAAAGGATTTTTTTCGCCGGCTTATTTCTTCAATCGGTCGAAGTGCGGCTTTAAATGCTCATACATCCCCTGGCGGAATTCCTCCTTGCTGCCTTTCGCAAGCAACTCGGCCAGGTCCAGGTGGGAAACCTTCCCCGAAATAAACTTCGGCTCGGTCTTGATAACATAATCGAAGATGGGCAGAAGCATGTTTTGAAACCGCTTCAGCGTATCGTTGCCACTCATTTCGTAGAGCTTTCCATGAAATTCGATCTCATTCTTCACCCGGAAACTTCCCTTCTTCCCGTCCATCTGCTTCAGGGCAATGGCCTTCAGTTCTTCGACATCTGCCTTCGTCTTACGGGCATAGATGAGCTCGGCCAACCCCATTTCCAACACCAGCCGCAGCTCAAAAATATCTTTCAAAGTGGTCTCGCCAATAATGGAAGGGTCCAGCACGCGCTCGAACGAACTGAGAATATCGGGCCTCGCCAACACCATCCCCCGCCTTTTCCTGGTCTCCACCATCCCCAGCATCCGAAGCCGGCTCAAAGCCTCCCTCACGACATTCCTGCTCACCCCAAGCGACTCTGCCAGATCGATCTCCTTGGGCAGCGGATCACCCGGCCTAAACGATTTCTCCTTTAAATATTCCCTTAACCGTAGCTCCACTATATCCGGCATGGTCTGCTGAACTATCCGCCCAAGATCCATTTTTAACTCATCGCTGGCCATATGCTAATAGGTTATGTTGCATTACAAAAAGTAAATATCGGGTAAATATGTCCAATATAACGACAAATTCATGCCGCAAAAAAGATAAAGAATAATGCCAAAATATTTAGCAATTTACTTACCTTTACATCGCTTCTCCGGGGCAAAGGGTTGCGCCGATCAAACCATAGTCATTACGCCTTATCCAGGATTGACCGGCTGCCGCAAGGTGGCTGGTCAGTCGCATTTTACCCATTCACCGGCAGAAAAACAGCCAGCACAGTACAGGATGGTGAACCGTGGAAATACCTGATTTTGAGCTTGGGCTTCATTTGAACAACGCTCTGAAAGCCTCTGCCAGCAAGGGTTTCGTATAAATTTTAACAGCTTTGAGATAATAGAATTAACGTTAAGTTGTTTGCACGGCACCGGAAAAGCAGACTATATTTGTACCATCAAAGACGAAATCATCAGGTCGCTGATCATCACACCCAGCATCGGGGACCAATCAGGATAAAGAGTTTTCATATGGCAAGCAATCGTTAGAGGTCGACTGTTTCTACAGTGGACCTTATTTTTTTCCACCCTTTTCACCCGCCGCCATCCGCGATCAATCATCCTTAAAATAAAAAAAGACCGGTCGTATTTTTTTCCCCGGCCAGGTCTAAAAACTGAAATCCGCGAACAATGTCGCGGACTCAGCTTCCTATATGTAACACGCGCAGTATGCAAATTCTTAGAAGAACCAGCTCGACAGCTGACTCCGGCTGGCCTGCAGCCAATTTTGAGTGGGCTTCGGTGTATTATCCACGAGCTCAAATTCCTGGATCTTGATCTTTACCGCAATGACCGCCTCATCACTCATCCTCACCTTCATCTCCTCAGACAGCTCTGCATTGGCGTTAGCCTCATCCAGCTCGGTCTGCAAAAATG
This sequence comes from Puia sp., assembly GCF_036500295.1. Classification (NCBI taxonomy): domain Bacteria; kingdom Pseudomonadati; phylum Bacteroidota; class Chitinophagia; order Chitinophagales; family Chitinophagaceae; genus Puia; species Puia sp. The sequence goes on from NZ_DASYCH010000137.1 coordinate 33,794, forward strand.
CGGTACCCCTAACCTTTACAAAGAAATCCTTTCCCTTCTTAAAGAAGTCCAGCTTCGCCGGTATCTCCTTGTCAAATGCTTCGATTTGCATCGCAGGCTTCGGGATCACAAACCAGATCTGACCTTCACTATCCAACTCGACATCAGAAATTACATGAGTCGGAAGTTTTACGATAGAGCTGCTTTCGGAAAAAAACAATGCACTTTGTAATTCTACGATCTTGCTCTTCAAAATTCCTTCTTGCAGTTCCTGGGAGTTAGCGAATGTCATAGTTGCTGTATTTGGGTAAAGATTAAGTTGTTGTTTTATCGTTGCGGCTTTTTCATCAGTGCCGCGGACATTTACGTAAAGACAATTGGCATACCAACTCCCAAAACCCTGATTTCAAAGTACTTAAAAACCCTTACCCCCATTCCTGCCGTCCCAGTTTGGGATTAACTTTCCAAAATCTGACCTCCGGCCCATTTTTAGCAGCCCTCGGCCCCCCAAGCCGATCCCCTCCAAGCCTCCTCCAAGCCCCCTCCCATGCCCCCGGCCACGCCTACGGCATCCTTTTCAACCCGACGATCCCGATCAGGATCAACCCCATATAGATAAACTGCTGCCAATCATAAGGCGTCTTCAAAAAAACGATCTCCACAAACTTGACCCCGACCAGCGCCGCCCCCATCCAAACGGCAAGCGCCGTCGACGCAGGGATATCCTTCATCGCCTGTGAGAAAAAATAGATATTGCCAAACCCAAAAAAGACATATCCCGCAAACGGCGCCAGCACCGCCCAATTCTCCCACTGACTAAAAAAACCCCGCCAATGCAGGGCCTTCAGCTTTTTCACGCTCATAAACTGCAGCGAGAACGTCCACGCGATCTCAAAGATCGCCGCTATAAAAAGATAGATCCAGGCCATATCCGTAGAATTGTAATGATCATGCCGCTCCCGGTCCCTCCAGGGCCCCGTTCACCCAAACTTCCGCATCACCCATTGCCATAGCCGCCGGCGTGAAGTATGATAAGCCCTGAACCACGGCCACCCCTCAACCAGCCGCTTCTCATCAATCCGCTTCACCGAGAACAAATGCTGCAAAAAATAATCCTGGGGATAATCATAGTATAACCCATATTCCGCCGGCTTCTTCCGCCCCGGCAGATACGCCGTCCCAAAAAGCCAGTCCCAGACCGCGAACTTCGTTGAATAGTTCGCATAGAACACCGCCCTGTCATTGGCATGGTGCCACCGATGTATCTCCGGACCATTAATGATATACCGCAATTTCCCGCTCCGGACATCGATATTGGAATGGATATACATCCCCCACACCGCATCGATAAGCGCCTTGATGGGCACCACCGGCGAATCCGGCCCCAACAACAATACGATCGGCGCAAATTCGATCGTCTGGTTGATGACGATCTCCAGCACATGCGACCGGGTCCCCGCCAGCCAGTCCACCTCCTTGTTCGAATGATGCGCCTCATGCGTCCGCCACAATAGCTTCGAGTGATGCTGCGCCCGGTGAAACCAATAGATATAAAAGTCGTGGATCACCAGAAAAAAAAGCACCTGCAAAGCTACAGGCCAGCCATCCAGCCAATGCATCGGGGAAAGATGCCAGCTCCGCCGCATCGGCTCGATGAGATACCCAAAGATGAATATCTTCAGAATATAACTCTGGATAAACGTATACCAGATAAGGTCCACCCAAAAGCCCTCCCGGAAAACAGGGATCCCCTTCGTATAAGGATACTTCCTCTCCAGCCAGATAAAGATAAGAACACTCAGCACAAGGATTCCCGTCGTGTAATAAACGATAGTCCCCATCGGCTTATAATGTTGATGCCGTCGGGCGCGCCCTTCTCAGCCGTTTCATCGCTCCCATTTCACTGTCATACACCCGCTTGACCCCGTCTCCCAATGCCTGCTCGATATCGCGGATGTCCCGCACCAGCTTCTGCATGCCCTGCGGTTCGACAGATGCAGCATGATCCGATCCCCACATAGCCCGATCGAGGGTGAAATGCCTTTCGACAAAACAGGCGCCCATCGCCACCGCCGCCACCGTCGTCGCCAGCCCCGTTTCATGCCCCGAATAACCGATCGGCGTCTCGGGATACATCTCCGCCAGCGTCTCGATCATCTTCAGATTGAGCTCCTGCGGCGGACAGGGATAAGCCGAGGTCGAATGCGCGATAAGGAGGTTATCCGTTCCAAACAGGTCAACCGCACCCTTTATCTCCTCTATGGTGGACATCCCCGTCGACAGGATATACGGCTTACCCGTATTCTTTACTTTCCCGATCAACGCATGATCGGTAAGCGATGCAGAAGCGAACTTGTATACCCCGGGGTTGAACTGCTCCATAAAATCCACGGATTCCTCATCCCAGCACGAAACAAACCAATCGATCGCCTTTTCCTTGCAATACGCATCGATCTCCGAATACTCTTCAAAACCCAGCTCGATCATATGCCGGTAGTTGATATAGGTCATCCTGCCCCAGGGAGTGTCCCGCTCCAGATGCCATTGATCCTTCGGCGTACAAAGCTCCGGCGTCCGCTTCTGGAACTTGACGGCATCGCAGCCGGCCAGTACCGCCTCATCGATCAGCTTCCTGGCAATCTCCAGGCTGCCATTGTGATTGATCCCGATCTCCGCAATAATATAAACAGGATGCCCGACACCGATAGTCCGATCAGAACTAACCTGGAATGACTTCTGCTTATTCATATAGTAGTGTTTTTAAGTGCGATCAGTAATTCGGCAAATTCCCGGAAAGCCCCGTACCCGCCTTTCTCGACGCAATGATAATCCACGATGTCCCTTATCTGCGGCATGGCATCCGCGGGACAAGCTCTAAACCCAGCCTTCTCCATAACATCCAGGTCATTCACATCATCCCCGATATAGGCAATCTCCTCCCAGCCGATCCCCAGTCTCTCCATGATCTCCTTCAGCCGGCCTAATTTATCCTTCACCTCAAGATGCAGTTCGGTGATCTGCAGTTTCTCTGCCCGCCGGGCCACGGAGGGCGATAATTCACCCGTGATGATCCCCGTCTCGATCCCTGCCAGTTTTCGCAGCCGCTCGACCCCCATCCCATCCCGGATGGAAAAACGCTTCAGCACCTCCCCGCTTTCCCCGTAGAACACTCCATTATCCGTCAGTACGCCATCCACATCCGTCAAAAGCAATCGGATGCTGCCGGCCTTCTGCTGATGCTCTTCTTTCATTTTTCCAGGTTTATCACATTTTTAGATCGTCGTCCATCCCCCGTCAACCACCAGGTTCGCCCCCGTCATATAAGCCGAGGCATCGCTGGCTAAAAAAACAATCGCCCCTTTATAATCCGAAGGATTCGCCATCCTGCCCAACAAGGTCTTCCGGGAGTAGTTGGTCTTGAAGAACACATCCTGCTGATTCTCGACCCCGCCGGGCGAAAGAGTATTGACCCGCACCTGCCTGGGCCCCCAATAGGAAGCCAGAAATTTTGTAAAGCCGATGACGGCTGACTTGGTCACCGGATAGGCCGGCGACTTGTAAAAGGTCTGTTCCCCCGCCTCATTTTTATAGATGCTCTGATCAGGCGCCACCATCCCGTAAGTTGAAGCGATATTGATAATGCTTCCACCCCCACGCTCCGCCATTATCCCGCCCAACACCTGCGAACAAAGAAAGACTCCGCTGACATTCACCTTCCAGCTGCGGTCCCACATTTCCAGTGGATAGTGCTCGAACATCGACTGCCGGCCGGCCAGCAAGGGATTCTCGAACATATCGTTAATGGCGGCATTGTTGACGAGTACATCGATCCGCCCAAACGCCTCCAGGATCCGCAGCTTCGCAGCCTCCAGCGACTCCCTGCAGGTGACATCCAGTCCGATGGCCAGATGCCCTTCGCCAAGCCCCGCCGCCACCTTTTGCGCCGCCGCTTCATCCAGGTCCGCAACCACGACATTTGCCCCCGCCTCCGCCAACGCGACACAGTGATGGGTACCCAACAACCCGCAGGCCCCGGTGACAATGGCCACTTTTCTATCCAGTGAGAATAGGTCCATAATAAGCGGCAGCTATGCTTTTATCACAGGTTTCATGTTAAAATTGCTCACCTTCCGGAACACCGCTTCCACAGGTTTCCCCTTCAACCGGTCCGCAACATCTCCGGCATCCACCGCAGCCTTCAAAAGCTCAAGCACCTCGCGGTAAGCAGCCAGCGTATAGTCCACATCCTCATCCGTATGACTAAAGCTCATATTGTGAAAACCGCCCCAAAGGATACCACGCTTGATCATCTCCTGCTGCACATAAGATTTCAGCTCAAGCGGGTTGCCCGCCGCCGCATCGAAACTCACCATCGTCCGGCAATCGAATCCTGTACACCGGGTAACCCCGGCAATTCCCAATTCCGCAGCAAGGGTATTGTATCCGTCTTTCAATTTCTTCCCTTTTTCCGCGAGATAAGCCGGCACATTTTTCTCTATCATCTCCTGGATGGTCGCTACGGCCGCGGCCAGCGACAAAGCCTCCCCGCCAAAAGTCGTAAAGAAGAACACCTCATCCTGAAACAGCGACAGGACATCCCTCCGCCCCGTAAGCAACGAGATGGGCATCCCATTGGCAAACGCCTTCGAATAACAGGCAAGGTCAGGTGTCACACCAAAATACTCCTGGGCTCCACCCACCGCAACCCGGAAGCCGGTCCACATTTCGTCGAAGATCAGCAGCGTCCCATTGGCCGCACAAACCTCTTTCAACTCCCGCAGAAAATCATTCTTCGGCGCCTCGAAGACGAACGGCTCCAGAATGACACAGGCAGTATCCTCATCCAGCGCGTCTTTCACCGAGTCCAGGTCATTGTAGTCAAAGGTGGCGCTCAGTTCCTTTACAGCCTCGGGAATACCGGCATTCCGGCTGGTGACGCCGATATACCAGTCATGCCACCCGTGATAACCGCAGCAGAGAACCTTGTTCCGGCCCGTAAAGGCCCGCGCCACCCGCACGGCAGCGCTGGTCACATCGGCGCCCGTCTTACTGATCCGGATCGATTCCGCGTTGGGGATCACCCGATGCACCAGCTCAGCCAGAACAACCTCCAGCTCATGCATCATGGAAAACGTGATCCCATCCTTCAACTGCGCGCTGATAGCCTCATCCACCCGGGGATAACCATATCCAAGCGACAAAGGGCCGATCGCCATATTGTAGTCGAGGTATTCATTGCCGTCTACATCCCACACCCTGGCCCCCTTCCCTCTCTTGAGGTATTTCGGCGCAACCCCATTGATATATTGTCCCGGACCCTTCGCCAGCGTCTGGGTCACGGGCGTCATAATGGACCGCGCCCTTTCATATAGTTTATCGGACTCCGCTATGAGCGGATACTCTTCGTTGAATGCAACTTTATTGGGCATATGTCAATATTTTATCAGCCATTTTTTCAGGCGTAAATCCTTCCGCTTCCAGCACCTGGCTCAGCATTCCGGGCCGGAACCAACGTTCACCTAACGACAGCGGCAACACCTCCGCGGTCAGACGATGACTCAGCAGCACCTCCGCCACGATCGACCACAACCCGCCGGTCTTGAAATGATCTTCGATCGTTACCAGTTTCTTCGAGCCCTTCACAGCCCGCACAATCGCCTCTTCATCCACCGGCTTCAGACACCGCATGTTCACCAGGCCCACCGACAACCCCGCTTTTTCAAGGAGTCCCTTGGCCTGCAAGGCGTTCTCAAACAAAAAACCATACACAAACAGGGTAACGTCGCTGCCTTCGCTGATCACCTCCGCCTGCCCGGGCCGGTAAGGCGCATGGTCATAGTTTCCTTTCCTGTGATTGATCCGCACATAAGCCGGGGCCGGGGATGACCATATATCGGGCAGCATTTTCACCAGGTCGTCCTCGTCGGCAGGAGAATACACTTCCATGCCGGGTATACCCCGTAAAATAGCGACATCCTCGATGGCCTGGTGGGTAGGTCCGTTCCCATCCGACAGGAACCCGGGAATATATCCGCTGAGTTTCACCGGAAGCCGGGCGATACCGACATCCGTCCGGATAAATTCAAAAGCCCGCATGGTCAGAAAAGGCGCCAGCGCATGGATAACGGGGATCCTCCCGCGAAGCGCAAGTCCCGCAGCCATACCCACCATCGTCTGCTCGGTGATCCCCGTATCCACGAAGCGGGATCCCAGCGCCTTGGGCATGTTGCGCACCAAGGCCCGGTTCTCCGCCGTCATCACAATAAATCGTTCGTCTTTCAACGCTGTCTCGGTCAATAATTCTTCGTAGGTCATATGAGGAAGTTTACCGTACTACCAGTGTCTCCGATTGGATAGCAGCCAACCCATTTCCATGCAATTCCTCCAGCAGCTGCGTGATCTCATGGTCGGAAAACGCACAAAACCATCGGTCAGCCCTCGCCTCGATACTGGGAAGTCCCTTTCCCCTGACCGTATCGGCAATGATCACATTCACCTTATCTCCCCCCACGGCCGCAAAAGCCTCCTGCAGCCGGGTAAAGTCATGGCCGTCGATCCGCTGGACATTACACCCCCACGCCCTGAACTTGTCTTCCAACGGCTCCAGCGGGATAAGGTCCTCGGTCCGGATATTCGCCTGAAACTGGTTCCTGTCGACCACAAGGGTCATATTCCCCAGTTTGTAGGCATTGGCCACCAACAACGTTTCCCAAACGCTGCCCTCATTAAGTTCTCCGTCACCCGTGATCACGACCACCCGGTTGTCACCCCCTCTCAGCTTGCAGTCCAGCGCAACGCCTGCCGCAACAGCCGGAAGATGCCCCAGCGAACCGGAGTGGAACTCTACTCCCGGAATATTTGTATTCGGATGCCAATAGATATTGTCCGTTGGTGAAAGATGATGAGCCAGCCGGCTGGCGTCGAGCATGCCCATCTCCACAAAAGTCCCGTATAAAGCAGGCACGTCATGTCCCTTCGATAAGAAAAGAAGATCGCGCTGCGGGTCATCCGTCTTTCCTTGCGCTTCGCCGGCGACCGCCGCCCCCCGTCGCAAAAAACGGGCATAGAGATAGACCATCAACTCGACACAGGACAGGGACGCACCGATAAAACATCCACCCCCCGCCGACATCCGGATAATATGCTCCCTGACCTTCAGGGCAATAGCGCTCAGCGCTCCCGTATCCGCCTTGACATCTCCCGCCGCAAAACGCGTCTGCTCTCCCGCCACCGTCTTCAACTCACCCAGGTGATTGCGGTACCAGTTGACACCCGCCAGCGACCGGTTGATCATATAGATATCAGGCCGCCTCTTCAACAGGTCCAGTATCTCGCCGACGCCAAACAGCGCATTCCCGGGATACAATTCCTCCCAAACGGCCTTGATGAACTGATAGTCTTCTTCATAGTCGATCGTAAGCCGGTGCGTCATCGAATAGTCCACGCCGCCCTCCATGATCACATTGCCTATGCGAAACTGCTCCGGCCGCTCCCAGATATAGGGAGTCGTATGCTCCCGCTCGAACGCCCGGACGCTCTGTTTCCAGGCTTCTTCCAATACATTCATCGGCATTATCTCGACGTCATTGCCGTCCGGAAACGTCGCCGGATGAAGATTGCTTACGTAATCGTAATGGTCCGCATTCTCCAGGTAAAACGAGATCACCGTATCGATCACGACCGGATCTATCAGCGGGCAATCCCCCGGTATCTTGATAACGGTGTCCGCGCCATACTTCATAGCCGCCTGATAATGTCTGTCGAGCAGGTCCTGGTCATGCCCGCGAAAACAATCCAGCCCTTCCTGCTGACAGACCTCCCACACCAGGTCGTCGGCTGGGTTCAGCGTCGTCGCGACCACTACCTTCCCGCATAGCTTCGATGCCAACACCCGTTCCACCTGTCTTACAAACAGGAACTTCCCCGACAAAGGCCGGAAGACCTTATCCGGCAAACGCGACGAGCCTCTCCTTACCTGCACGATCGTCACGATCTTTCTTTCCGTTGTATTCATTTATGCGATTTGAAGCTTAGGCAATCGATACCTGCGAAGGAATTCACCGGGCGCACCCCTGAATTCCGTATACCTCCGGCAGAGGTCCGCGATCCGGTAAGCGGACTGGCCACCGTTCTGCATCGGCGCCAGTCTCCTTAATTCATCAACATCAAAATAAGAATGCACTTTCTTGCCAAGCGCGATGCCGGTATACACTACGGTGGAATACTGCGTGATCAGTTCATCGCAGTTGGCGATCATCTGTTCCGTATTCCCCTCGGTGTAAATGGCAGCAGCCGGCGCCCATTGTCTGATCTCGGCGATCGCCCGTTCCTTTATTTCGTTGGGATGAAGTTTGAAAAGCAAGGGCCGCCCCGCAGCGATGCGCACGCATTCCCGGATAAACGCCGGACGGTCATCCTTGTTAAAGCACTCCCGGATATCCGAAGTGGCCGCCATGACATAGTCCTGCCGCGGAAAATCATTTTTCAAAAACGCCGCCGCATGATCATAGTTGGGAATACCCGTGACGATGATCTTGGCCGCATCCGTACCATACCGGCTGAACTGTTCTTTATATCCGGGAGACGCGGCACAATAAATATCACAGATATTGCTGCCGCCATTAAATGCCGTGTTCCGCGCCCAATAACCCGGCAGACCGAGCCTCCAGGTCATCTTCCCCCAGGAGGTAACCGGATCGGTCATCCCCTCCTGTACCCAAACGGTCTTGCCCTGGCGCAATTCCTTCGTCACCAGCATATCCGAGCACAACACCGTTAGATCATACCGGTTGTGGTAAATTTCCCGCGCATAATCATTTCGCAATCCATGCATCTCGAGATAGGCATCGCCCTTTCGCTTAAACTCTCCACCCAGGATAGTGGTATCGAGAAAGCCCCGGCGCAACGCTGCCTTGATGATCGGATGCTTGGTATAAAGCTGGCTGAAAAAACAATCGAAGTCAGACAGATGAGACGCTATCTGATGCATCTGGCTGGCCTGGTTAGGTGAGCCAATGATGAAAAGTATCTTTTTCCGTGGATGCATGGTAATGGTTGCCTAACTCAGTCACAAATTTCTTCCTAACTTAGGTAACATCATCACCCGGGAACGGAAATCACAATTCCTTAATATCGTAAAGTAAAAAAGCCTCTTTATTAACTACTTATCCAGATAAGGCAATATTGCTTGCTGCCATATCTTATATCCCTTCTCACTCATGTGCAGTTTGTCGCCGATAAAAAGATCATCCATCGGATGTCCCTGTGCGTTCAACATCAGATGATACACATCCACGAAGGCCGCATGGCTGTGCTCTGCCATAAAATTATGGATAAGATCATTGGCCCGCTCCATCTCGGGCATCAGCCGTTCCCGGCTGGGACTCGGCTTTATCGAAACATAAAGGATGTCGACCTCATTGCCCAGGTGTTTCCGGATCAGCCCATACAGCCGCTCAAATTTCTTGTACACCTTCTTCCCCGAAACTTTCTTGTCCGAAGCCAGATCATTGTCGCCGCAATAGACGACCACCTGCTTTGGGTGATAAGGATAAATGATGTCCCCCGCATAATGGATCACATCATCCAGCGTCGACCCGCCGAATCCGCGGTTGATGATCGGATAGCCGGGGAAATCGGTCTGCACGCTCGTCCATTTACGAAAGGAAGAGCTCCCGACAAAAACGATGGCGTTGCCAGGGGGATGACGAAGACTGTCCTTGCGTTTGAATTCGGCGATCTCGTTATAAAAAGGCGCCTGTGTCGCCGATGCCGCGGGTGCCGCTTGTGTCGCGGGTGCCGGTGGTGCCGGCTGGGCTGTGAGCCGCTGCGCGGTAAAAAGAACAAACGCTAGGCAGCAGATGAGAACTAAGGGTTTTTTCATATATGGCTTTTCCATTGTTGATCAAAGCTACGATATTTCGGAATTTCCCCAATGGTTATCCATATCGGGGAGTACATCCATAAAATAACGCCTTTCGTCAGATAATTCACCGATCAAAACAATAATTCTCCCTATAAGATCTTATCCCCTTACCTTAGTGGCGCACCTATGTTTCGAAAACTAATCTCTCTCCTTTTCTCATTGATCGTTTGCGTCCTGGGTCACGCGCAGGCCCCCCATCTTTCCATCCACGGGACAGTACAGGATAGTGCCGACAAACAACCACTCGAAGACGCTACGGTGTCTCTCGTCCGGGCCGCCGACGGCAACTTGCTGCGTAGAGCGCGCAGCAGAAAAGAGTTCGTCTTCTCCGGCCTGGCCGCAGGCAACTACGCCGTCATCACCACCTATCTCGGCTATGCAGCCGACACCACCGATATCACCCTCGGCGAAAAAGACAGTACGGGAAAAAGGCTCCATATCCTTCTCCGGCACAGCACCAGCACCATGATGGAAGTCGTCGTTCATGCCGCGATCCCCCCGGCAATCGTCAAAAACGACACCATCGCCTTCAATGCCGCCGCCTACCCTACCCGGCCAAACGCCACCGTCGAAGACCTGCTGCGAAAACTGCCGGGCATCGATATCGACAAGAACGGGAATGTCACCATGCAGGGACAACGCGTAGACAAGATCTATCTCGACGGCAAAGAGTTCTTTCTGAACGACCCGCGTACCGCCACCCAAAACCTCCCCGCGGATATCGTCGACCAGATAGAAGCCTTCGACTCCGAGACCGACCGCTCGAGACTCACGGGAATAAAAGAGACGACCGGCACGAAATCGATCAATATCAAATTGAAAAAAAATCGTCGCCGCGGATACTTCGGAAAAGTCTACGCCGGCACGGGCTCCGGCAGCGCAGACGGCAGCTCGAACCTCACGGGTAGCTATTCGGCCGGCGGCACCGCGACAAATCTGGGTACCAACTGGGTCTTCGGCACCGGCAATCTTAACAATATGAACAACCAGTTCACCGGCACGGATAACAAGAACGGTCCCGGCAGCGGCGGCCTCCAGACCCTGAACAATGCACAGATAAATTTCCGCACCAACAAAAGCAACCGCCTGAACTTTACGCTGAATAGCGGCACCAACGGCTCACACACGATCATCAACCAATCGACACAGCGAAAGACGATACTCACGGACTCCGCGCTCAACGAGAACCGCTTCAGCACCCAAAACTCCCGCAGCCAATCTTACCATCTCAACGCCTTTGCCGAATACAACATCGATAGCTCTTCCACGGTCAACCTCCGAAGCACCTTCACTCCGCAGACCTCTTCAAGCTCCAGCGACGATACGGTAGGCATCTCCACTCAAAAAGGCAACACCGGCTGGCTGAGCAACCAGGGCCAGACCCACAACAGCAATCATTCAAACAGCTATTCCCTCAACAATACCCTGAATTTCCGGCGTCGCTGGCGGCTCCCCGGAAGGACGCTGTTCATCACCGCAAACCAGTCCTATAGCCACCAGGATCAGCCTTCTTCCATTTACAATCTCGTCAACAGCTTCGACAGCACTCATACCCTGATCCAACGGACGCTCACCAACCAGCAATACTCCCAGCTGTCGAAAGACAACAACTACAGCGCCTCCGTCTCTTATACCGAACCGCTAAAGCCGGGGCATATCGTCGATCTTACCTATGGGATCAACCACAACGTCAGTCACTCCGACCGGCAGTCCAATGACTTCGACAGCACAAACGGGCGATACGACATTCCCGACTCCCTTACGACCAATCATTTCATCAACTACAACACCATCCAGCGATTCAGCGCAGGCTACAATGCCACGGAAGGAAAATACCGCTATCAGCTGGGCGTTACTCTCCAGCTCAGCGACCTGGACGACCGCAATCTCAGTGCCGCTACCGCCATCACCCAACATCAGATCAATTGGTATCCGCGCGCATCCCTGCTTTACAATCCCAAAAAAGGAACGAGCATCAAGCTTACCTATACCGCCAACACCACCAGCCCGACGATCCAGCAGCTCCAGCCCCTGCCCGATCTGACAAACCCGTTCCTGGTAAAGATCGGCAACCCCGATCTCCTCCAGCAGCTGACACATTCGCTAAATGCCTCCTTTACCAATTTCAACAGCCGCACCTTCCGGAATCTCCAGCTGTCCCTGCAAGGCGATCTCTCCCAGCATGAGATCACCCCGGCGACAACCGTTCTGGCCGGCGGGATCCAACAACAGCAGTATGTGAATGTGGATGGGGTCTGGCATCTTTCCTCCAACCTTACCTACGGCTTCCCGCTCGGCGACCAACGCAAAGGAAATAGCAGCATCGCCCTCCGCGGACACTATGGCCGCGACGTAAGTATCGTCAACAGCATTGAAAATATCACGACGGGACTGGGCTGGGGCAGCACCCTGAAACTGAATTATCACCCCGCGGAGAAATTGTTTGTGGAAGGCATCGGCAGCGTCGATTATTCCGGCGCACTCTATTCTATATACAACAACCAAAACACCCGGACATGGGTGCAGAATTATACGCTGGACGCGTCCTACGAACTGCCCGGTGCCCTCACCCTGGCCAGTAACTACACGCTCCAGATCACCGGCAGTCAGGGAACGCTCCCCGGCAAGCAGGTGTCCCTATGGAATGCCAGTCTCTACAAGGATTTTTTTCGCGACCGCAGCGTCCAGCTCCGCCTCTCCGCCTTCGGCATCCTCAATACCCCCAGCAACTTTACACAGACCATCGGGCTCAACTACGTCCAAACGCAGCAAACCAATATACCCGGCCGCATCATCCTGCTCAGCCTTATCTACCGGTTTCACCATTTCCCGGCCGCGAAGCGTGGTTCCTGATCCTCTATCCCCGCAACGCCTCGATCTCGGCCGCTTTCTTCGCCAGCGGCTTCCCAAGGACCCGGTATCCATCTGCCGTTACCAGGATATCGTCCTCGATGCGGATGCCGCCAAACGAACGGAGCGCATCCAGCTTATCGTAATTGATAAAATCCAGATATTTCTTCTCGGCTTTACACTGATCCATCAGCTCGGGGATGAAATAGAGTCCGGGCTCGACCGTTACCACGAATCCCGGTTCTAGCGCCCGCGCCAGCCGCAGCGACTTCCAGCCGAATTCCCTGCTCTTCTTCAACGTCTCGGTATACCCGACATATTCTTCGCCAAGGTCCTCCATATCGTGTACATCCAGCCCCATCATATGACCAAGCCCGCACTGGAATACGAGCGTATGGGCACCTGCTGCCACGGCCGCCGCAGGGTCACCCTTCGCCACACCCGCCTCCTTCAACCCCTCCATCAGCTTCTGCGCCGCAAGCGCATGAACATCCCGGAAAAGCACCCCCGGACGGCAAGCCGCAATAGCCGCCTCCTGCGAGCCAAGCACGATATCATACATCTCCCGCTGCAGGGTCGTGAATTTTTTCCCCACCGGGAACGTCCGCGTCATATCCCCCGCATAGTGCATGGCATTCTCCGCCCCGCTGTCGCAGATGGCGATACGCCCTTCCTTCATAACGGTCGGTCCATAGTGGTTGTGCAACACCTGCCCGTTCACCGTCAGAATGGTCGGGAAAGCCAGATTGCCGCCCGCCCGGATCGCAATGCCCGGCAAACCGGCCGCCAGCTGCGCTTCCGTCATCCCATCCCGGGCGCCCTTTATCGCCGCCAGATGCATCTCGGCCGTAGTATTGACGGCTTCTTCGATCTGTACGATCTCTTCCGCCGTCTTGATGCTCCGCTGCGCGACGATCGCCCGGATCAACGGCACCGAAGCATGGTCTTTCACGGTTGCGGGCGCCACAACCATCCAACCGCTTAGTTTAAGGATATTCTCGGGCCGGTAAGGCGGTAAGAAATGCAGGGACCTGCCTGCGGCACGCGCCGAGGCGATATCCTTCGTAAGCTCCGCTACGGGCCGGGTCTTCATGATCCCGGCAGCAACAGCCTGCTCGGCAAGCGAAGGCTGCGGACCCGTCCATACGATCTCATCCATCGTCAGGTCCCGGCCGTAGATGATCTCCGCATCATTATCGATATCGATGATCCCGGCCAGCCCGGGCTTATCCAATCCAAAAAAATAAAGAAAGCTGCTGTCCTGGCGAAACGCATACAGGTTGTCCTTATAGTTCATGCTGCTCTCTTCATTGCCCAGCAACAGGATCACCCCGTTTCCAATTTGTTCCTTCAACCGGCGGCGACGCGCCTGGTAAATGCTTTTGTCAAATAATTGATTATTCATAAATAACTTTTTTCAGATAAAATACCCGGGTATCCACCAACGGCATCGTCTTGCTGCTGATGGTCACCCCTTTCTTATTGTCCACCAGCTGCCGGCTCGTCCCCGCACTCGTCGTGATATCGAGCGGCAACAGCATGTCGATGTTCAGCAATTTGATCGTATAGACTTCCGGCGCTGTCTGCCGGACGTCGATCTCCAGTTTCTGCGTCGTATACAGAAAAAGATGGAACAAAGGGGAAAGATCCATCCCCGATGCGCTACTGAACAGTTTCTCCACGGCCGCCGTATTAGTGGTATGGGTATAGGTGGTGGCGCTGTCTGTGGCGAGATGTTTCAGCGTCGGGAAAAAGATACTGTCCCCGATAATATACCGGAGCGTATGCATGAAGAAGGCGCCCTTAGGGTAAATATCGGGATGATACGCGTCCTCTTCTTCGATATCCTTTCCAAGGACGATCGGCTTGTCATTCCGTATCCGCGGCGCCACACGCTGGAAGTACCGCTCATAGGCTTCTTCTCCTTCCATGTCCCGCGTATACAGGGCATCCCCGAAAGTACCGATGCCTTCATGGATCCAATAGTCGGCCCAGTCGCCGGCCGTCACCTTATTCCCCCACCACTCATGGCCGAACTCATGGTTCATCAGCCCATCGAAATCCTGCCCGCCGATCTTGGTATAATGAAATTTATTCCCATACGCATTCATCGTCTGATGCTCCATCCCGAGGTGCGGCGTCTCGACAAGCCCCATCTTTTCCTTAACCCAGGGATATTCGCCAAAATATTTTTCCTTGATCCGCGCGGAATGTTCCATCATCTCCAGCAGATGCGGAGCCTGTGCCGCATGCTCCTTCAACACATAGAACTGCATCGGAACGGTATGCCCGTCGATGGTCGTATAGGTACGGCTCACGACGGTATAATCGCCCGCATTGAAGACGATGCTGTAATTGTTGATGGGGTAGTTGGTCTTCCAGTGAAAGCTGCTGCGACCACCCTTTGTCTTAACCCCTACCAGGAGTCCCGGCCCCGCCACGACAAGGCCCTGCGGCACGCTGATGGTCATATCCACCCCTTCGTCAGGTTCGTCGGAAGGATGGTCCTTGGCAGGGAAAAAGATCTTCCCCCCTGTTCCCTCGGCAGTCACCGCGACCCAGGGATGCCCGGTAGAATCGGTGGTAAAGGTAAACCCATCGTCCCACGGTGGACGTTTGGCGATCATCGGGTGACCCGAGTAGTCGACCCGGATATCCGCGTGACCCGCCGGCCAGGCCTTCGCCGCCGTAATATGCAATTCATGATGGGCATGGGTAAATTCCGCAGGCTTGCCGTTCACGGTCACCTTGGTGACCTTAAAGGAATCCATCAGGTCGAGGAGCAGGCCCGTTGCCGGTTCCTTCAGATTGCAGGTCACGATGGAATACCCGGCGACGCTCCGGTCCGGGATATTCAACGCCAGATCGATCGTATAGTGCCGGACATCGATATTGGCCTGTTCGGGTTTTAGCTTGCCGCCATAGGCCGGCCGCTGCGCCACTGCAGCAACCGCAACCAGCCACGCCGGTATAAAAAGAAAAGCGCGTAATCTCATGGTAGACTTTATAAGAATCGCAAGGTAAGGATTGCCCGACGAA
>NZ_DASYCH010000138.1:0-15386 GCF_036500295.1 Puia sp.
CACTGCACTTCTCTGATCATCCACGGGGCGCTAATATAGTAATATTTCTATGGCGTGCCCTGGCATGGATCTACTCCAATTCAACAATATCCGTATCAGTAGTAGTAAGGAGCTCAAACGCCTTTTGAATATGCTGCCGGAGAAAATCCCATAGGGTCCGGTTGTCGCAATTGCCGATCTTGAGTGAGATCAATTTTGGCGGAGCGCCGAGGCGGCTGATCAACTCTGGAAGGAAGCAATAATTTGTTTGGCTTTCGCTGTAATATATTAAATAAATATAATCTATAATAGATTTATCATTAGCGCGGATAATACGATGCGTTCCCGCTTTTTTTGTCATCCTGTTTCATTTTCCTTACCTTGCCACCTATGCTCCGGCGGTTCTCTAAAATAATAGCCTTCCTCCTCCTGCTGGTCTTTACCCAGAAGTTGGGGGTCCGCCTGTGGATGCATGACTGGCTCCATGAGACCCAAACCAGGAGCCTCACCTCTTCAAAGTTCCCCACCGCCGAAAAGCTGCCCTTGCGATGCGATTGCATCGACGATATGCAGATGCCGTTGACGGCGACACCCGCCATCGTCCTGGAGGTGCCCCGCCAACAGAGCATAACGCTGTTGGCAGCATGGCTCCCACCCTTTTCCGCCGCGGAGAAGGTCTTCTACTCCCTGAAAGGCCCCCCGGTTCCCACTATTTGATCCTTCCATGTCGTGATCCATGCCGCGGACTACGCGCGTGATCGCACGATCCCCACCGAAGCTTTCCGGGAAACCTCCCGGCATCGCCTTCGATTATTTACTGATCAACTTCATCACTCATGAACCGGTGCTTATTCACCCTCGTCATCATTGTATTTGCATTATCGGGTCCCGCAATCGCCCGGACCACACCTCCCGGCACCCTGTCCGGCACCATCACCGATAAGGCGGATGGCAAACCCGTCGCCGGCGCCACCATCGCCATTCCCGACCTGAAGCTCGCCACCATCACCGATGCCAATGGGAAATTCACCCTTACCCTTGGCGCAAAGGGGACTTACCTGGTGCAGATAAGCTATGTCGGCTATGGGACCTTTACCCAGGAAGTGGACCTCAACCGGACAAGCGTGTTAAACGTCGGACTGCAGGTATCGACCATCGAAGCCAGCGAGATCGTTGTCACCGGTGTGAGCAAGGCCACGGAAATGAAACGGGCACCCATTCCGATCGTGGCGGTAGGCAAGGCCTATATGGACCAGCATGCCGCCTCCGGGAATGTGATCGACCAGGTGGCGAATCTTCCCGGCGTAAGCGCGGTGACGACAGGACCGAACATCTCCAAACCCTTTATCCATGGCCTCGGCTATAACCGCGTGGTCACCGCCCAGGACGGCATCCGTCAGGAAGGCCAGCAATGGGGAGATGAGCATGGAATAGAAGTGGATCAAAACTCCATCGACCGCATCGAGATCATCAAAGGTCCCGCGAGTCTGAGTTATGGATCGGACGCCATCGGCGGCGTGGTCAACCTGATCACACCACCGGCCGTCCCTGAGGGGAAGATCCTGGGATCGGTCAGCGGCATCTATGGCACCAACAACGGGTCGATAAACGGTAGCCTGCGGCTGCAGGGCAACCAAAATGGCTGGATCTGGGGTCTGCAGACATCCTCCAAGAATGCAAAGGATTATCAAAACCAGCACGATGGCCGGGTCTGGGCCACCAATTTCAACGAAAAGGATGCCCGCGCGATGGTCGGCGTCAACAAATCCTGGGGGTATTCCCACCTGAATGCGTCGCTTTTCGATGACCAGCAGGCCATCCCCGACGGGAGCCGCGATTCGCTGACCCGCCGGTTCACCAAACAGATCACCGATTCGGACACCTTCCGGCCCATCGTTTCACCATCCGAACTCAACTCCTATTCTCTCCCCGTACTCCACCAGCATGTCCAGTTATACCGCATCTACGACAACAGCAGCATCGCCCTCGGTAACGGCAACCTGCTGATCGATCTCGGCTACCAGTACAGCCACCGGCGGGAGTTCACGCACCCCCAGAACGCCGATGTGCCCGGACTGAATCTCCAACTGCAAACCTATACCTACGATGTCAAGTATAATTTCAGCCTCGGCAACGGCTACGAGACCAGCGTCGGCGTCAACGGCATGTACCAGAACAATGTACTGGGATACAGCACCGATTTCCCGATACCCGCCTATCACCAGTTCGATCTCGGCCCCTTTCTCGTGGTGAAGAAGACCTTTGGCAAGCTCGACCTGTCCGCGGGCGGGCGATTCGATACCCGGTCCTTCGACGGCAAAGCCGCCTATATCGACAACACCGTCCCATATTTTTCTACGCTCTACACCGGTGCCGACCCGGCCGGCAATCCCAATGTCAGCCGGCAGTTCAGCGCCCTCAGCAAGAATTTCTCGGGTTTTTCCGGGAGCTTCGGCGGCACCTACAATTTCTCCAATGCGTTCCTGATAAAAGCCAATATCGCCCGCGGCTTCCGGGCGCCCAGCATTGCCGAACTGTCTGCCAACGGTGCGGACCCCGGCTCGCAGATCTATCACGTCGGCAACAGCAGTTTCAAACCCGAGTTCAGCATCCAGGAAGACCTCGGCGCCTTCCTCACCCTCCCGAAAGTATCGGCAAGTGTGAGCCTGTTCGACAACCATATCCAGAACTATATCTTCCAGCAACAGATCATCGATGCCAACGGCAATCCCGAACGCGTAGACCCCGACGGCACTTCCGACCCCAATGGCCAGTATAGCAAGTTCACCTATGTGCAAAGCAAGGCGCGGATCCTCGGCGGTGAGTTATACCTGGATATCCACCCGGTATCCTGGTTACATTTTGAAAACGCCCTTACCCTTACCTACGGAACCAATCTCGAAGACAACGGCCATGCGCCCGACAGCCTGAAGTACCTGCCCTTCATCCCGCCCTTGCATACCCACTCCGAACTCCGGGCCAACTATGCCAAAGGGATCGGGCAGTTCAAAGATGCGTATGCATTTGTGGGTTTTGATCACTACAATGCCCAGAACCGGTTCTTTGCCGCTTATGGCACGGAAACCTACACCGCGGGTTATAACCTGCTGAGCGCCGGCATCGGCGTAGATCTTGTCAATAAGGCCGGGCAAAAGATCGTCCGGTTATTCATCGAGGGGACCAACCTCGCCAATACCAACTACCAGTCGAATATGAGCCGGCTGAAGTATTTCGATAACCCAAATGTTCCTGCGGGCGCGCAGCCGGGGATCTTCAATATGGGCCGGAATTTCAGTTTTAAGGTCGTCGTGCCTTTTGATCTTTCACCCCATTCCCACGCATAAAAAACGGCCCGGGGTCTCCCCGGGCCGTAAAACATATTCCTTAACGGGCTCCCGCAGGCACCGCCTCGCGCAGTTCCTTCGCCGCCTCCACCATCGCCACCAACGCCGCCTTCGTCTCCGGCCAGGCCCTGGTCTTCAGGCCGCAATCGGGATTCACCCACAGCTGATCGGCAGGCACCACCGCCCTGGCCTTCTCCATCAGCGCGACCATCTCCATCTTCGACGGCACCCGCGGCGAATGGATATCATACACCCCCGGTCCGATCTCGTTCGGGTATTTGAATTCCGCAAACGCCTCCAGCAGCTCCATCTGCGACCGCGAACATTCGATCGTGATGACATCCGCATCCATGTCCGCAATGCTGTCGATGATATCGTTGAACTCGGAATAACACATATGCGTGTGGACCTGCGTCGCATCTTCAACGCCGCTCGCGGAGATGCGAAACGCCCGTACCGCCCAATCCAGGTACTCCTTCCAGTTCTCTTTCCGTAGCGGCAATCCCTCGCGGATCGCCGGTTCGTCGATCTGGATGACCCGGATCCCCGCCTTTTCGAGGTCGACCACCTCGTCGCGGATCGCCAGCGCGATCTGCGCACAGGTCTCGCTTCGCGGCTGATCGTTGCGCACAAACGACCATTGCAGGATCGTCACCGGACCGGTCAGCATGCCCTTCACCCATTTCTTCGTGAGCGATTGCGCATACCCCGACCAGCGCACCGTCATAGGCCTGGGCCGCGATACGTCCCCGAAAATGACCGGCGGCTTGACGCAGCGGCTTCCATAGCTCTGGACCCAGCCATTGCTCGTAAAGACAAAGCCGTCCAGTTGCTCGCCAAAATATTCGACCATATCGTTGCGCTCAAACTCCCCATGCACCAGCACGTCGATGCCGATGGATTCCTGCCAGCGGATGGCCGCCTCGGTTTCCTTCTCTACAAAAGCATCGTATTCGGCCGGGCTGATCTCGCCTTTCTTCAGCCTGGCGCGGACATTCCGCACTTCGGGGGTCTGTGGGAACGATCCGATGGTCGTCGTCGGGAAAGCCGGCAGTTTCAACAACTCCCGCTGCCGCAGTTTCCGCTCCGCAAATTCATGGGTACGACGAGCATCCCCGGCCGCGATCGCCGCCACCCGCTGTTTCACCACCACCTTATGGATCAGCGCGCTGGTCCGCCGGCTATTGGTCGCCGCGACATTCTCTCTCCAGGCTTTGTCCGTTGCCGCACCCGGCTCGCCGGACGTCAGTTGTTTCAGCGTGACCACCTCCCGTATCTTTTGATTGGCAAAAGACATCCATTGTTTCATCTCTGGTGTCAGCACCTTCTCGTCCGATTCCAGGTCCAGGTCGCAGGGGCTGTGTAGCAGCGAACAGGAGGGAGCGATCAAGATCCTTTCCCTGCCGATCTTTGCAACAGCCTTGTTGATCAGGTGCACCGACTGCTGGAAATCGTTCTTCCAGATATTCCGTCCGTCGACGACGCCCAGCGAAAGCCGCGTCGCACTGTTGACAAAAGATGCATTAACAAGGATATCATCCAGCTGCGAAGGACAGCGCACCAGGTCCAGATGGAGGATCTGCACCGGCAATTCCAGCACGGTAGACAGGTTGTTACCATAACATTCGAAATAGCTGGCCAGGATGATATGCAGATCGGGGAACTTCGCCTTGATCTCCCGATAGGTCTTTACAAACACCTGCCGCTCGGCCTCCGTAAGGTCCAGCGCCAGGCAGGGTTCATCCAGCTGAACGTAATAGACTCCCGCATCGTCCAGTTTCTTCAGCACCTCCAGATAGACGGGCAGCAGCCGTTTGATCAACTCCAGCCGGTGGAATCCGGGTTCTTTCTCTTTGCCCAACAACAGATAGGAAACAGGTCCCAGCAACACGGGCTTGGCGGGGATGCCGGCTTCTTTCGCCTCCCGCACCTCATTGACGAGTTTATTGCTGAAAAGCGAAAAGGTCTGATTCGCCACGAATTCAGCGACGATATAATGATAATTCGTGTCAAACCATTTCGTCATCTCCATGGCGGTAATGTCGAACCCATCTTTCTGATAGCCCCTCGCCATGGCGAAAAGCAGGTCGACATCCTTCAACTGCTTTTCCTGCATCAGGGTATGATAGCGGGTCGGAATAGCGCCCACCATCAGGCTGGTGTCCAGCACCTGGTCATAAAACGAAAAATCTCCGACAGGGATCAGGTCGATCCCCGCGTCTTTTTGAAGCCGCCAGTTAAACAGGCGGATCTCTTTACCGGTCGTCATCAATTGCTCTGCGGAGAGCTTGCCGGCCCAATACTGTTCGGATGCTTTTTTAAGCTCCCGTCGGCTGCCAATCCTCGGGTAGCCTAGGTTGTGTGTTTGCATGCTGTTGCTTTTTAAATGAATTGATCAATTAAAAGCCCCGGCTATATCCAGCTATGGAATCGTAGAAAAAGGTGAGACAGCAGAATAGGGTCCCCCGGCCGGCATTGCACACGCCACCCAAGCGGATCCATCAACTGACCATTTGCCTCATTCCACGAAAGCATAGTCAATACGGTAAAGGCAGGTCTCCTGGCTAGTAACATTTTTGCCGTCCTTCCCATCCCCGGGGGACAGTGGACTCAGGTAGGCAAAAACCTTGTGTTACTTACAGTTGCGGGACAGCTTGTGATTTACACACAATTCCCTATTAACCCCGGTATTACCCGGGGACCTCCACCGCATGATGAAGAAATATAGAAAGAACTCCATCGCAAATATAGGAAATTCCGCCCGATCAAAAACGGGCCATTCCGGCAGATACTACCGCAGGTTGTTGAAAAACAACCAGGAGTAGCGGTACAACAACTAATAGTTGTCGCTTTTTTGCTGATTTGAGGGATAACTCGAAATATCTTTGTCGTGTCCAAACAAAGCAAAAAAAAGTAACTATGGAATCTTCGATCATCGGCAACAAAATTGCCAAAGCGCGCAAGGGGATAAATATCTCCCAGGCGCAACTGGCTCAGCGGCTATTCATTAGCCCGCAAGCAGTGGGGAAATGGGAACGCGGCGAATCCATCCCCGACCTCCCTACCCTTAACCGCCTGGCAGCGATCCTGGGCGTTGACCTTAATTATTTTTCAGAGAACTTTCCATCGGGAGAAGCCGAAAAAGCCACTGGAAGATCGACCGGGGTCGCCGCCCCATCCCGCGAGCCGGAGCAGGCCATCGCGGACCAACCCACGCCGGAGCCGTCTTTGCTCATGAACTTCAACGGGAGTAACCTGCCCAATAGCGACTTCGCAGGCATTGTCGCGCACAAAAGGAAGTTTCATGGGAGTGCATTGCGCGGTTCCGATTTCTCGGGTGCAGATCTGACCGGCAGCTCGTTTAACGCCAGTGATGTCCGGGAAGCCAATTTCGACGGGGCAAACCTGACCGATTGCACGCTGTCCGCCAGCGATCTCTCCGATACGCATTTCGACAAGTCCATTCTCGTACGCACCGAGTTCAGCAAGTCGGCGCTCACCCGGGCAAAATTCGCGGCGGCAAAGCTGACCGAAGCAAAATTGACAAAGACCGATCTCCGGAAAACGGTCTTTGAGAACTGTGTCTTCGATGGCGTGGACTTCGCCGACTCCGACATGCGCGGACTATGTCTCGATGGCCAGACCTTTATGAATGTCAGGTTTCACAACACCGCGCTCGGCGACGCAACATTCAATGGCGCGATACTCACCAATGTCTCCTTCCGCGCACCGTACGCCATTACCAATAAGTATTACCGCAGTATCAAAACCATCCGCTTCGATGGCGCCACGATGGATAAGCTGACCTACGCCTTCCTCAAGGGCATGGGAGCCGATCTGTCAAAGGTCACGGTCAAATAGAACTAGATAACGGCGCGGGGCGACCCAGTCATCGATCGAGGAAACCTTCGATCATCGGGATAACGAAATTTGCTTCTTTAGAACCGGTTCCCAGTGTCGTTATTTCGCCAATATATTCCCCGTGTACCCCCGGGATGATCGCCAGTTGCGAGTTGGTAATGAACCGGTGCATCTCGATGGCATGTTCAGAGGTGATTACGTCTCTGTCGCCAATGATGATCAACGTTGGTGCTTTGATGGATTTGATCTGTTCGTCAGGGATATCCTTAAAATTGACCATCCTTGCCGCATCCTTATCATGCATGATTTGCAGCCCTGCGGGGTTGCCGGAAACTTTCAAATAGGCTTCTTTCAGCTCCCTGGGCATGTTCGCCAGCTGCGCATGTTTCATAAAATCCCAAAAGGGTGCAGGCACTCCGTCGCGTTTACAAAGCGCAGACCCAAGGATCAGCTTATCGACCATTTCCGGGTGGTGAATAGCGATTTGAACGGTCGTTGTTCCACCGTTGCTGAAACCGAAAAGATCGGCTTTGGCAATATGAAGATTTTTCAGAAGGGTTACGACATCCTCGGCATCCTGTGTGAATGACTCCGGCGCATTTCTGTCGCTTGTGCGGCCGTGTGCCTGCAGGTCCATGGCAATGACTTTATATCTCCTGGCAAGCATGGGAATGACCCTTCCGAAGGTGGTTTCAAGGGTCGAGCCGCCGCCGTGGATCAATACAAGCGGTTCGCCTTGCCCATAGATCTCATAATACATTTTAATCCCGTTGACCTCCGAATAACCCTTTTCAACGGACCGGCTGGTGTGTTGGAACGCCGATCCGGTCAGCAATGCCAAAACAGCCAGAAAGATTGTCCTTTTCATGATTAGTTAGTTTTGATCGAGTAAGATTTGCATATTGTTCAACATTTGCAGCCAGCCTGGGTAGGCGCCCGTTCGTTTGGCCAATTCCTGCGAGACCGTTTGCCGTAATTGCATCTTTGTTTTCCCGTTTTCCTCCGCAAAGGTCACGGTAACCAGCGTTTGCCCCGGCCAATCGGGGTCCATCCCGATTTCCGCAGGGTTGATGGGGTTACCGTTCTCATCTGCATTGATCATGGTAAATACGATCTTCCGGCCAGGTACGATCTCTTTGTATTCACCGATGCACCAACAGTCGCCGAATCGGGGATTGGTGACACACGAGTGAAACCGGCCGCCTGTTTCAATGACAAGCTTTTTGAAATACACGGTACACCCATCGGGCGCAAACCATTTCACCAGTTTCCCGGGATCGGTCCATGCGCTAAAAACCTTTTCAGGACTGGCGTTAAAGATCTTTTCTATAAAAACTTCGTTATTACTGACGCGATCTTCCATTTGGGTAGTTTTTTATTTATCGAGTTCATCAAGGAATTGATCCAGCTTGTCAAATCGTTGGTTCCACAGTTTCCGGGATTCGGTTACCCAGTCGGCGACTTCATCGAGTTTGTTGAGCCGGGCTTCGCAAATTTGTTCCCGCCCTTTTTGCGTGACGGTGATCATGCCGCATTCATCAAGCACTTTGATGTGTTTGGCAATCGCCTGCCGGCTAACGCCAAATTCCTTGATGATCCCTGCCAGGTTCAGAGGGCCGCGTGACAGCTTCTGAATAATTATCCGTCTCGTGGGATCGGCAATTGCCTGAAAGACATCTCTCCGTTCTATCATAATACAACCATTTGGTTGCCAAATATAAATACAACCATCTGGTTGTGCAAATATTTTTCTGGTCAATACAATAGGAAAAGGCTCATAACATTTGATTATTAAAACGTTATGAACCGAATCAACGAAAAAATGGATAGAAATGCAGGGAAAAAAGTAGCCGCTATGCTTCGGGGAAGCTAGGCTCAGTGGTGAGAAAGAAGGATTATTAGACTATCCTTTCTGCGAAAGCTTGGTAAATTCAGCGCCGTTGAAGATCCGGGACAGGTTGATGTCGTTTGATTTCCGGAATTCGGCGATATGCTTCACAGAAACTATCCGCCAGAAGTTCTTCTTCTTCAACTCGGAATAATCCGCGGTTTTGATAAAAACCCCTTCTACGGTACCTCTTGTCTTGAAGAAGATATTAGCTTGCTGTTTGACGTCTTCTCCGCCGCCGATGAATTTTTCGATCTGTTCGATTGTCATAATTTACCTTAAAAAGCAACCAATGCAAAGGTTTATACATGGTTACAAGGCGCAATATACGAAATTTTGCGGGCAAAGCCATAACTATCTTTTTAGTTCCGCGTCTATTTCGGCCATTAGCTTCCCGACCTCCTCCGCCACCAGCAATTTCTGATCTTTCATTTCATTCAGCAGATCCCGCTGCCACATGATCTGAAATCGGATCGCCGGGTCATTCGTATAGCCCGAGATCAGCGAATTACCCCGGGGGCCGAAGGGCGTTCGGGTACCGATATAGGTGATATACTGGTTACGCCGTTCCTCGAAGATCATCCGGTCGGAGGCCACGCGATCGGGCAGTGTTACCGTAAACATCCTGGTGATATTCTGCATCAGCGGTTGGTTCTCGATCAGCCTTAAGTTGCCGGAGGATTTAAAACTTTCGAAACGGCTGTTGTCGAAAGTAAAACCCACCATATTGGTCAGGTTGCCGCTGAGACTATCCATATACGCTTTGTCGATCCGGTTCTCGCTGATCTGCTTCCAGATGGCGTCATAGTAATCCAGGGTGTGCTGGTAGTCATGCCGGTGTTCCGCCAGCTTGTCGGCCGTTACTTTCAGGTCAGCCCGGATGCCCACCAGGAAATCCCTGGCCAGCCGCTGCTCGTGCAGATGATCGTTCCAGTTGTGGAACCAAAGCGTGATGCTCACCGCGACAACGATGATAAAGATCTCGAAAAAGAATTCCCGCAGCTTCTTCTTCCACGAATGCTCTTTTTTGAGCAGTGCCCGGGCCGCATCACCCGCGTGTTTGATGATCTTTTCTTCTGCCATATCCCATAAATATAGATAATTTCATACATCAACTCCAATAGTGCCCAGCCTTACCTACATCTTTATTTCTTTTCCAGCTTTTCAATTGTCTTCCTGGCCGCCGCCAACCGTATAGCTTTATTTTTCTCCACCATTTTCTCAATAACCCATTTCTCTATTTTATGATGCAAGGGGATCAATATCGCACTTATAATTACTAATGCACATAACATCAATATGGGCGAGTCATTCGCATAATCGGAAAGATAGGGATGAAGAAGTAAGTTAATGAAGTCAAAGCTCACAAGCAATGCAAGAACACCTAAAAACCTTATCCAATTTGCATTCATAATGTTGCGGCTGAGTAGAAAGAACAGGAGAATTAAAGATATAATGCCAACGGCAATAGCGGCAAATTGAATGTCCTGTTTTCGTTTTTCGGCAGCAGCCTTAAGCTCAGCCTGCTTTTCATGTTGGCGGCTTTCTTCCTGGAAAGAAAGAAGTTGCTGTTGCTTTATTTTTTCCTGTGTTATCAATGTGTCTTTTGTAACCGCAGCCAACTCGAGATATTTAAGGGCGCTATCCCCCGCATTAATTTTTTTATAGATTGCAAACAAATCCGAACACGCGGCTGCTATTGCTGCGGGGCTGCCAGACTTGTCCGCTGCTTCCAATTCCTTCTTTCCATAATATATACAGGAATCGTATAGCTGCCGCTTTTGAAATAACGTAAAAATACCCGAATACAATTCTGTCAGCGCATTGTTGTCGGAGGTTGCAATGGCAATAGGGATACCCATTCGGTAAAAACTTAATGCTACATCATAGTTGTTCATGGCTGTATGAACACTGGCAAGGCGGGCGATAGCAATGGTTTCTCCCCGGGAATTCATTAGCATCTCATAGGCATTTTGTTCATATTTAAGTGCGGAATCAAGTTGTCCCTCATGTAAGTAACACAATCCCATGCTTAACCCAACACCTCCCAGGCCCTCCCTACTATTCAAAGACTCTTCTATTTGCTTAATTTTTTTGTAATATAGTAATGCTTCTTTGTAATCCTTTTCGTCCTCATAATTCCCCGCAATTCCGAAATAGGATAACGCTACGCCGCTTTGGTCGTTTATCGTTTCAGAAATTTGCAACGCTTGCATATGGTATTTTATGCCTGCGATATAATTTCCACTCACTCTGTTGAGGTGCCCCAACCCATTAAGACACGTAATCTCACCTCTTTTATAGTTGATAGTCCGTGATAACTCAAGACCCTGTTCCGCATAAGTGAATCCTATTTCAGGTTTTTCAAAAAGATAACTTGTCCCGATCTCTGCCAGAAGCAGTACCCGATTGGTATCCTGTTCTTCTTTTTGAAGCAACAGCTTCAGGCTATCGGCTAATTTGGATTGTGCAAAAGCGGGAATTGCATACAGGCTCAGCAGCCAAAAGAAAATAGTTCTTTTCATTTTGCAGTTATGATAATACAAGAACATGACGTGGCGTGCCACACATAAATATACGCTACTGTTCGTTTTCCTCACAATTTTTAACCCTTTGACTATCACTTTCACCACTTCCACCTATGCCAGCCGGTTTGGCGCCGCCGTAAGCGCAACCCGGGCGGCGTCACCTTCTGGACAATTGGCATCGGCGACCCGACAAACTCGCCCGGAGAAAGACAACGCAAGGGAAGAGGAAGAAAATCATGAGCCTTGCCGGAAGTTTGTTTGCAATGGCTTTAAATGGTAATTTTACGTACCACCCGATTTTGGCCATGGAAAAAGGCATAACTAATAAAAAGCAGATCCCCCGCAAGCCGAACCTGCGGCCGTTCAGGATGGTGCTGTCCGAGCGGCCGATCTATCTGATGGAGCATACCCTCGATAGAGCGTGCGGGATGTTTGGGATCAAGAAGGAAGAGACGGCTTGCTATAAACGGAAGGTGGAACGGGGAATGGGATGGTTGTGATATTTACTGAAGTAAAAAAGTGTCCGCTATGAACCAAAGAAAACTAATACTCTCGATGCAAATAACGCTCGACGGTTACGTGGCAGGCCCCAATGATGAAGCGGATTGGCTGCAGTCAAGCGACGAAGAATGGGAAGACATGTTTAACGACCTTGAGACGGCCGATACGTATTTGCTGGGAAGAAAAATGTACCCGCTATATTCCTCATACTGGCAATCAGTGCTGAAAAACCCCGCCAGTGAAGGAAACGAGCTGAAATTCGCGAAGCTGGCCGACAAAACCCAACACATCGTTTTCACAAAGGGCGATTTTAAACCCGACTGGAAAAACACCAAAGTCTCTCACGATGTAAAAGAAGAGATTGCGAACCTCAAAAAACAGCCAGGCAAGAACATCATCGCGTGGGGCGGCGCCAATTTCGCTTCCACCCTCATCAATCTCGGAGTGCTGGATGAAATAAGGCTCGAGCTGAATCCCACGATCCTGGGCAGCGGAAAGGCCTTGTTCGCAAATGTGGATCATCGCAGCCAGCTGCAATTGATCGATTCGCGAAAATTGAAACCCGGATTGATCGTCTTACGATATAAAGTTTGAATTAATATCCGAATAAAGCTCTCCGCCTGCCTTCTTTATTACCAAGGTGATGTTATTGGTGTAGTCTTGATCATGGAATTTGATCTCAACATCCTGTTCAACAACCTCCGCACCAAGGTAAGTTACGCGATCGCGGACCATTTGCAGCCGGGCTCCAGCACCAGGCCGGCAAATGGCAAAAGGTGAAAGTAGCCGAACCCTTCCGAACACCTTTATCTTTCCGATCACAACGATGCCGCCATTAAAAACAATCACGTCTGCCAAATTATAAGTATACAATGACTTAAGCGGATCGATCTGATATCGGTTTATTCTTTTCATCATGTCATATCCCTTAAACCAGATTCGGACATCCGTATATTTGGCTTTGGCGTCATCGGGAAGCAGCTCAATGATCCCTTTAGCCTTCTTTTCAACTGTAATGTATATATACAAAAAGAATAAGAACGGGGCCGGCAAAACTATTGCCAATAGAAGGATGTAAAGAAACGTTGTCATAGACAATATGAAAAGCTAAATATAAGTACTAATAATCCGAAAGATCAGCATTTACCTGCCCGGATAACTACTCCCCCCTCAACGCCATCGCAATCCTTCTTACCGCTTCCCCGATCAACTCAGGCGTAATGCGAAATTTGTCACTGGCATAGCTTCCCCCCGCCGCATGAAACTCGATCAGCGAATAAAGCGGCGCGAAAGCGATCGCCCAATATACCTCAAACGGCATCCCCGCCAGTTCGCCGCGCTTTATCGCGTTCTCCATGAACTTACCCAGGTCCGGCTGAAAGGTCTTGATCAGCTGCGGAGTGGTCCGGTGGAATTGCGGGGTGTACTTCAGGCGTTCCACCGCCTGTATATTCAGCGGATGCGCCACAAAATAATCAAACCGGTTCTGCCACTGTAACCGCAACCCCTCTTCAAAGGACATGTCTTCCTTCAATCCGCGGATACTCTGACTCAACTGCTCGGTCCGCAATTGCAGCGTCAGTTGAAAAAGGAGATCCTCCTTGTTTTTAAAATAGACATAGATCGTCGAGACCGATAACTCACAGCTGCGGGCAAGCTCCTTCATGCTGAACCCGTCGAGGCCTTCGCGCACGATCAGCTCCACCGCTTTTTGCCGGATCAGCAGTTCCTTGGCATCATCCCGTAATCTCATGGGACAAATATAATCGAAGATAGCCGTCAACGGCCGCCTCGTCCCCCGCATCGGCGACCAGCCCGATATACCCGTCGGGCCGGACGACATAGATGCCGCCCACCCTCCCGAAAAGCGGCACGAGCCCATCGGGAAGTAGGAACTCGCGTACCCGGTCGCCCCCGAAACCCTTCGCCGATCCACCCGCTGGCAAACGTATGACACTGAAATGCGTACCCCGATAAACATCCGACAACCAGCTTCCATCCGGCAAAAGACCATCCGGCGCCCGGTCTCCCGCCTGCACCCCCGTGGGATCATCGCGCAATTGACTGCTGAGCCCACTATATCGGTAGTTAAGGTTGAGTTGTGTCGTATCCTTCGTTGCAACGGTATGCAGACCGCCGTCGCCGCCTTTTTTTATGGCATCGGCCACCATGCGATGCCGCTCCGAACTGATGTTCAGCGTCCAGGCGGCAATGGGCAGGCGTTCTTCCTCATAGGTATCCAGCAGAGGCGCAGCCGCCTCACCGGAAAGAACATGCGCCAGCTTCCACCCCAGGTTATACGCATCCTGGATACCCGTGTTCATGCCCAAGCCCCCGGCAATCGAATGAACATGCGCCGCATCGCCGGCGATAAAGACCCGGCCCGAACGGAAGCGGTTCGCCATCCGCACGTTGACCCGGTACACCGTGGCCCAGGTGACCTTTTCCAGGGTCACGCCTTCCAGTCCCGCACGTTCTGCAAACAGGAGACGGAACATCGCCAGCCCGGGTTCGGAAAACTGGCCGTCGGCATCGGCCTGGGCCATCGTCTGCAGCTGCCAGCTCTTCGAGCAGGCAAAAGGACACAGACCGATCCCAAAGCCCAGCGTGGGATGCATCCAGATATACCAGGCATCCGGCGCCAAACCCGCTACTTCCACATCGCCGATAAAGGCCCGCTCTTCTTCATGGGTCTCTCCTTCGAATCGGATCCCGAGCGTCTTCCGGACCTTGCTCTTCCCGCCATCACACCCCACCAGGTAGGCGCAGTTGACGGCCTCCTCCCCCGCCGGTGTTACCAGCCGGGCCACGACCCGGTCCTCACCCTGCGAAAAGTCGATAAGCTCGGTACCCCGCTCCACTTCGACGCCCCATGACAGCAGTTTCCGCCGCAAAACCTCCTCCACCTTCCACTGCGGCACCAGGACGCCGGATACATAACGGGCATCGGGCCGCGCAAACACCGGCGCCCGCGAATCGCCCAGCCATTCGTTTCTATTATATCGCCTGAAGATCACATCCCTGGACCCGGCCGCGACCAGCTCCTCCGCCACCCCCAGGTCGGCCATCACCTCCAGGCTGCGCGGCGTCAGCCCCTTCGCCCGCGAGCCGATCGGATATTCGGGCGCACGGTCGATGATGCGTACAGGGACCTTCCTTCTGGCCAGCTCGCAGGCAAGGACGAGGCCCGTGGGACCGGCCCCGATGATCAATATTTGCATGCTGCAAATATAATCGAACGATCGTTCGATTAAAAATCTTTCTTGACAACCTATTTTTGTGTAT
>NZ_DASYCH010000139.1:0-8756 GCF_036500295.1 Puia sp.
TCTATTTCCTGGGCTTCGGCCTGGGAGAAGGGACGCGGGCTTTGATAGATCCAGACCCGGGATTCGGGTGCGAAATCCCCGGGTATTCCTTTGGAATGGTTTGCGTTCATGCCACAAAATTAAGGCATGTCGGCCGAATTGGGGCGGGTAAAGGCATGTCGGCCGAATTGAGGTGGGTAATCGGCGGGGGGCTAGGCCAGAGATGCGGCAATCAGTTCGGCGACGTCGAGCACCTTTACGGTATCTTCTTTTTCGGCGTGTTTGACGCCGTCCGTGAGCATGGTATTGCAGAAGGGGCAGGAGGCGGCGACCACCGCGGCGCCCGTGGCGAGGGCTTCGCCGCTGCGTTCGAAATTCACCCGGGTCTGGCCTTTTTCCTCTTCCTTGAACATCTGGGCGCCGCCGGCGCCGCAGCAGAGTCCGTTGCTGCGACAGCGTTTCATCTCCACGAGCTCGGCTTCGAGGGCTTCGAGCACCTTGCGGGGCGCATCATAGATATCATTTGCCCGGCCGAGGTAGCAACTGTCGTGGAAAGTGATGCGTTGTCCTTTGTAGGGACCGCCTTCTTTTAACCGGATCCGGCCCTCATCGATCAGCTGCTGGAGGAACACGGTATGGTGAATGACCTCGTAGCGGCCGCCCAGCTCGGGATACTCGTTGCGGAGGATGTTGAAGCAGTGGGGACAGGCGGTGACGATCTTTTTGACGCCATAATTGTTCAACAATTGGATATTCTGATAAGCCATCATCTGGAACAGGAATTCGTTCCCTGCCCGCCGCGCGGGATCGCCGGTACACATCTCTTCCTTTCCGAGGATGGCATAGGAGACGCCTACTTTTGTGAGGATCGTGGCAAAGGCCCTGGTGATCTTTTGCGCCCGCTGGTCGTAGCTGCCAGAGCAGCCCACCCAGAACAGGATCTCGGGGCTCTCACCTTTTGCCATAAATTCAGCCATTGTGGGTACCTGCATGCCGATGAATTTTCCGTAAATCTATAGTATTATGTGGTAACTTTAACCAATAAATGATTCGATATGGCCGGGGATGAAAGCCTGTTTGTGATTCGTAATTATGATCTATGGTGTCAGCTGTCGGACGAAGAATATAAGGACCTGAAGGTTCAGCATTCCGTCCTCGAAGTCCGGAAAGGCGAGTACATTTATTTTGAGGCGTATAATCACAATAAGATCTATTTTGTAAAGGAAGGGACCATCAAGATCGGGTTTATCGATGATGACGGCAATGAACAGGTGAAGGAGATCATCCAGAAGGGGGAACTCTTCGGGCAGCTCAGCCTCGAGCGAAACAACCTGCACGGCGAATTCGCACAGGCCTATAAGCATGATGTCAGTATCTGCGCCTTTACCATCGATGATTTTGAGCGGCTGCTGAAGAACCGGCCCGATCTGGCCCTCAAATACAGCAAGCAGGTGGGCGCCAAACTCCGGAATATCGAGAACCGCCTGGTCAATCTCCTCAATAAAGACGTTAAAACCCGCCTTATCCATTTCCTCTGGCAGCTGGTGGAACAGAACCTGGGGGAGAATACCGCGGAGGGCTTCTGCATCCCGAATTACCTGACACACGAAGATATCGCCAGTCTCATCGGCAGCAGCCGTCAGACGGTGACGACCATGATCAACGAATTAGAAACCGAAGGGATCTTATCCTACAATCGCCAGGAGATCTGTTTCCTGGATGTCAAAAAACTACAAAAGCGCGTTCAGGCATGAAGCAGATCATTGGAGCAGTCTTTTCCCTTTTTCTTTCGACGCTCGTTTCCGCCCAGGACTATAAACCAACCGACCCCGGGTCGACCATCGAATTCGTGATCAAGAATTTCGGGATGAATTCCAGGGGCACGTTCAGCGGGCTCGATGGAAGGATCAGTTTTGATCCGAAGGATAACAGCAAGGCAGTTTTTGACGTCAGCATCGCCGCGGCCACGATCAATACCGACAATGAGATGCGGGATGGCCATCTGAAAAAAGATGCTTATTTCGACGCGGAGAAATACCCGCGGATCCGAATGGTCTCCACGTCGATCTCGGGACCTGACGGCGGCCGCTACACGTTCAATGGGAAGTTGACGATCAAAGACAAGACCCAGGATCTTTCTTTTCCGTTTGTTGCGACGCCGATGGGGGAGGACTACCTATTCAAGGGCAGCTTTACCATCAACCGCCGGGATTTTGGCGTTGGCGGGTCGAGTACTCTCTCTAATAATTGTATCGTCAACCTGAGTGTGCTGGCGAAGAAGCAATAGTTAACTTTCCGTCCATTTATCGCGGTCGTCGGGGCTGAACTTCCAGGGGGCGAAGTTGTTCTCGATATTACCGAAAAGGGCGTTCCATTCCTGTGGGGCGTTGCTGTCTTCCATGATCAGGGCACGGCGCATCTCGACGATGATCTCCAGCGGGCTGATGCTGACGGGGCATTCGGTGACGCAGGCGTTGCAGGTGGTGCAGGCGCGCAGCTCTTCCACGGAAATATAATTCAGCAGGGTCTTTCCGTCGTCGGTGAAACTTCCGTTGGCGTCGATGTTCCGGCCGACCTCTTCGAGGCGGTCGCGGGTGCTCATCATGATCTTGCGCGGCGAGAGCAGTTTTCCGGTGGTGTTGGCCGGGCAGGCGGCGGAGCATCGCCCGCATTCGGTGCAGGCGTAGGCGTCGAGCAGGTTGCGCCAGGACAGATCGAAGACGTCCTTTGCGCCGAATCTATCCGTCGGGGCTGCGGCTGAAGCCGCTGTGGGTGGAGTCGCCGGGACGGAGCCATCGGCCGGGGCCGGGGGCGCGGTTTCGGGCTGCATCGCATAAAGGACCTCCTGCTGTATTGCGGGCATATTGCGGAGCTTTCCTTCCGGCTCCAATCGCGCGTAGTAGGCATTGGGAAAGGCCAGCAGGATATGCAGGTGTTTGGAGTAGGGCAGATAGTTGAGAAAGGCGAGGATACCCAGGATGTGCAACCACCAGCAGGTCCGTTCGAGGATGAGCAGGGAGCCGTCGGTAAGGCCGTTGAGCAGCGGGTGCAGCCAGCGTGAAAAGGCGAAATCGCCGGTGAGATGGGTGGCGTAGTGGCCATAGCCGCGGGCCTGCAGCAGGGTATCGGCGGCATTCATCGTCAGGAACAGGGTCATCAGGATGATCTCCGTCAGCAGGATGTAGTTGGCATCGCTGCGGGGCCAGCCGTTGAGGTCGTTACTGATGAACCGGCGCAGCTTGAGGATATTCCGCCGGCACAGAAAGATAAAACAGGATAGAAAAACGCCCACGGCGAGGAATTCGAAGCCGTTGATCAGCGCGGCATAAAGGGCGCCGCCAAAGCCGGAGAAGAGCCGGTGTGTGCCGAAGGCCCCATCGAGGATGATCTCCAGCACCTCGATATTGATGATGATAAAGCCGACATAGATGAGCAGATGGAGGACGGCGACGAGGGGATTGCGGAACATCTTCTTCTGGCCGAGGGCCAGCAGCAGCAGGTTCTTCCAGCGTTGTCCCCGCCGGTCTGCAAACGATTCGTCCCTGCCCAACAGGATGTTCCGGCGAATCTGCCTTATCTTTTTCACGAACAAGCCGATAGCCGCGAGGAGGGCCAGGATGAACACGATCTGCTGAAAAAGGACCATAGGGGAAATTTATTGATGGGACTAAGATAAGCGATTTGAAGTGAAAGGCTTAATTTGGTGGCGGAATGAAAAACTATATCCTCACGCAACCCGCGGCAGAGAAAAAACTGCGCCGCATGGCCTTCGAGATCCTCGAGAATAACGCCGGCGAGCGGCAGATCATCCTCGCCGGGATCAAAGAAAGCGGCAGCGTTATTGCGCGGAATATCCAGCGGCATTTGCTGGAGATTGCCGGCGACCGGCTGAGCACCCGGCTGATCGAGATCAGTCTGGATAAGAAAAGCCCCGGCGCCGTCACCCTCAGCGAGTCTTTGCCCTTCGACGACCAGGTGATCATCATCATCGATGACGTCGCGATGAGTGGCAGGACGTTGCTGTATGCGATGAAGCCGTTCCTGGAGTATCATCCCCGGAAAATAGAATCCCTTGTGCTGGTGGAACGGAGTTATAAGGCGTTTCCGGTCCAGCCCGATTACAAGGGGCTTTCCCTGGCCACGACCCTGCAGGAGCATATCTATGTGGAGGTGGAAGGTGATGGGGTCAAGGGGGCGTGGCTTGAATAGAGGGAAATGTCCACAATCGTGGAAAAATAGCATTGGCGCCGATCCAAAAAAAAGCCCGTTTGTAACGGGTTTTCAGGGCCAAAAGGGGTAAATTTGCCCTCCCCCCGAAAGGGTGGGCAACATTGAATATGGAAGATAAAACCACGCCGCCTGAGACCCAGGATAACAATCGCATCGTCCCTGTAAATATCGAAGAGCAAATGAAGACGGCCTACATCGATTATTCGATGTCGGTTATCGTCGGCCGCGCCCTTCCCGATGTCCGGGACGGGTTGAAGCCCGTTCACCGCCGTATCCTCTTCGGCATGAACGAGCTGGGGAACAACAGCAACAAGCCTCATAAGAAAGCCGCCCGTATCGTCGGGGAAGTGATGGGGAAATTTCACCCTCACGGCGATGCCTCGATCTTCGACGCGATGGTGCGGATGGCCCAGGAATGGAGCATGCGGTACCTGCTGGTCGACGGTCAGGGTAACGTCGGTAACCAGGACGGTGACGGTCCTGCGGCGATGCGGTATATCGAAGCCCGGCTTCATCGCCAGGCCGAATACATGCTCGAGGACATCGACAAGGAAACGGTCGATTTCCAGCCCAATTTCGATGACTCCCTGACGGAACCGACGGTCCTGCCGACCCGCCTCCCGCAGCTTTTGATGAACGGCTCCAGTGGGATTGCCGTCGGGATGGCCACTAATATGATGCCGCACAATCTCTCGGAGGTGATCGACGGCTGTCTGGCCTACATTGAAAAGCGCGACATCACCATCGAAGAGCTGATGCAATATATCAAGGCCCCCGATTTCCCCACCGGCGGCATCATCTATGGCATGGAAGGCGTCAAGGCCGCGATGCATTTTGGCCGGGGAAGGGTAGTCCTGCGGGGCAAGATACAGATAGACACGAAGCCCAGTGGGAGAGAAACGATCGTCGTTACGGAAGTTCCTTACCAGGTGAACCGCGACGCGCTTTGCGACCGCATCGGTCAGCTTGTCAATGAGAAGATCGTCGAGGGCATTGCCCATATCAACAACGAATCCAACAAACGCGAGGGCACCCGGATCGTCATCGATCTGAAAAGGGACGCCATCGCCAATATCGTCGTCAACCAGCTGTACAAGCATAGCGAACTTCAAACTTCCTATGGCATCAACAACGTAGCCCTTGTCAAGGGCCGGCCCAGGACCCTGAACATCCGGGACATGATCAGCGAATTCGTTGAGTTCCGTATGGACGTCGTCACCCGCCGGACCAGGTTCGAATTGAGGGAAGCCGAAAAGAAGGCTCATATCCTGCAGGGTTATCTGATCGCCCTGGATCATCTGGACGAGGTCATCGCCCTGATCCGGGCCTCCAGGACCCCCGAAGCGGCCAAGGAAAGCCTGATAACCGCGGGCTGGGGCCTCGACGAACTACAGGCGAAGGCCATTCTCGAACTGCGGTTGCAGCGCCTCACGGGGATGGAACGCGAGAAGATCCGGGCGGAATACGACGAACTGATGAAGCTCATCACCCACCTTAAAGAACTGCTGGCCGACGAAGGCAAGCGCTTCGAGGTGATCCGTAAGGAACTGCTGGAGGTGAAAGAAAAGTTCGGCGACGAGCGCAAGACCGAGATCACCTACCTCGACAACGAGGTCAGCATAAAAGACCTGATCCGCGAAGAGGATGTGGTCATCACCATCTCTCATCTGGGCTATATCAAGCGGACGGCAGCCACCGAGTATCGGATGCAGCGGCGCGGCGGCCGGGGCGCGATGGGGGGACGGACCCGGGACGAGGACTATATCGAACACCTGTTCGTGGCCTCGACGCACCATACCATGCTTTTCTTTACCGAGAAGGGCCGGTGTTACTGGCTAAACGTCTATGAGATCCCCGAAGGGGAGAAGAGCGGCAAGGGCCGGGCGATCCAGAACCTCATCCAGATACCCCCGGATGATAAGGTTCGCGCCATTGTGGATGTAAAGGACCTGAAAGACGAAGCCTTTGTCAACAGCCATCATATCGTCCTCTGCACCAAGCAGGGCGTCATCAAAAAGACCACGGTCGAAGAGTTTAGCCGCCCGCGGCAGACCGGCGTCAACGCTATTACCATCATGGAGGGCGACAACCTCCTCGAAGCGCGCCTCACCGACGGCAACTGTGAGATCCTGCTGGCGGTGAAGAGCGGCCGGGCTATCCGGTTCGAAGAAGAGAAGGTCCGGCCGACGGGCCGCGGCGCCATCGGCGTGGCCGGAATCGAGGTAGATGATGCTAATGATGAAGTTATTGGCATGATCTGTGTCGGTAGGGAAGATAAGACCCGGACTGTGTTGGTGGTCAGCGAAAAAGGGTACGGAAAGCGCACCCCGATCGACGAATACCGCATCACCAACCGGGGCGGCAAGGGAGTGAAAACCATCAGCGTTACGGAGAAAACCGGTAAATTGGTGGGCATTCTCGATGTCACGGAGCAAGAAGACCTTATGATCACCAATAAAAGCGGCGTCACCATCCGGATGTCCGTAGCCGGGATCAGCGAGCAGGGCCGGGCTACACAGGGGGTAAAGCTCATCCGGCTGGATGAGAACGATGAGATCGCCGCTATTACCAAACTGGATAAACTGGAGGAAGAGAACAACGGGGCACTTGCCGAAGCAGGCACGGAAACGGCCGCAGACACGGATCCTGCTATGGGTACGGAAACGCTCCCGGACGCAAATCCCGGTTCGAATACGGCTCCGGACACGGATGCTGCCTCCGGCGGTGACAATGGAACTCCTGATCAGACACTTTGAACAATTAAATAAACATTAAAAAATGAGAAGACTCTTCCTGACTGGATTCCTTGCCATGGTTGGTATGGGCCTGTTCGCACAAAGCGTCGACAAGGCAAAAGATGCGCTAAAGGCCGGTAAAATACCCGACGCCAAGACCCAGATCGATGGCGCTCTTGCCGTCGAAAAGAATCAAAAGAACGCCGAAGCATGGTATACCAAATTAAAGGTATATAACGCCATCGCCGCAAACGACCAGCTGCGCACCCAGTATCCTGATGCCCGCGACCAGGCTTTCGACGCGCTGAAGAAATATGTCGACCTGGATGAAAAGGATAAGAAACTTGTACTCCTGCAGATGGATGGCTACAAGCCGATCAACGAGATCTATCAGGGATATTTCCAGGTAGGCGCCAACGATTATAACGCGGGCAAATACGATGATGCCCTGAAGAGCTTCACCGGCGCCATCGCCGCTTCCAGCTATATGACCTCGAAAGGCTGGACCAAGCTGCCCATCGACACGACTTCTACGCTTTATGCCGGCATCTCCGCCGAAAAAGCCAATAAGAAAGATACCGCTGCCGTCTATTATGGCCGGTTGGCCGATGCGAAGATCGCCTCGATCAACGGCACTAACATGATCGACATCTACAAATGGCTGGTGGATTACTGGAATACCAAGAAGGATGCCGCCAACACCGAAAAATATCTGTCGCTGGCGGAAGCCCAATACCCCGACGATCTTTTCTGGCCTGACACGCGCCTGACCAACATCCGCGAGAAGGGCAACAAGGACTCTCTCTGGGCCCAATACGACCGGATCGTCGCCCACTTCCCGAAGAACCACCTCTTCTTCTTTAACTATGGCCTCGAAATGTATCAGTTCGCCAACGATACATCTTCCGGCCACCGTCCCGCGAACTATGACGCCCTCATCGCCAAGTCGCAGGATATGCTGAAGAAATGCCTCGAGATCCAGCCCGACTATCCCCAGGCTGCCCTGGTGCTCGGCCAGATCAGCTATAACGCGGCGGTAGACCTCCAGAGTGATACCAAAAAGATCCCCGGAAAAGGTCCCGAAGACATCAAGAAAAGAGCCGATCTCCGCATCGCTGCCGGCAAGAAATTCGATGAGGCTATTCCTTACTTCGATATGGTGGATAAGGACCTGGGCAGCAAAGGAAAGCTGAAGATGGATGAGAAGACCGCGCTGAAGGATGCTTACGATCTGCTGATCAATATCTACCAGGAGAAAAAGGTCAAGGATAAAGAAGACCTTTATACGAATAAGTTCAACAACGTGGACAAGGATCACTAAGATCCTTTTCGTTGGAAAAAAAGCCGACCCTTTGGGCCGGCTTTTTTTTTGCCGGCTTTTTTGGGGGCCGGCTTTTTCATTTTGTCGACTTTCCGGGCGGATGGTCTACTTTATTTGTTCGCGGGGCGGGTGTCGTTCTACCTTGTCAAAAAAACAAGATATGAAAAGCATAATCACGGCGGTGCTGTTCCTGGCGGCGGTTTCGATGGCATCGCCCAGCAAGAAAGGCCTGCTCTCCATCATGCCGCTGCATGAAAAACGGGCGGCCCATAGCGCCACTTTGTTGCCGAACGGCAAGGTGCTGATCGTCGGCGGCTTCCGGAAGGGTCCGGATACCTATAGCCAGCTGTATACCGGCACCACGGAGATCTTCGACCCCGCCACCTATCATTTTACCTATTCCGGCAGCCTCCATATCCCGCGCTGCGGGCAGACCGCCACGCTTCTTGCCGGCGGAAAAGAACTGCTGATCACCGGCGGGAACAACGACA
>NZ_DASYCH010000140.1:0-92855 GCF_036500295.1 Puia sp.
AAAGGCGGCGATGGAGCCGAGGCCGAGATAGCGAAGCGTTTTTTTTCTGTGCTGCGGGGCGACGGTGGGTGCGTACAGGCTTCCCAGGTAGTAGCCGAGGGTGATGATGCCGAGCCAGGGCAGGATGGGGTAGCCGATGACGAAGCGGAAATGCGGATAGGTGAAGAAGGTGAACTGGTGCAGGAAGGCCCAGCCGACGGCGGCGAGGCTGTTGCCGGTGGCGTGGATCCCGTCGAGGAGATTGTGGCCGGCGATGAGCAGGAGGGCAATCGTCAGCAGGGTGGGGCGGGAGAGGTGGACGAGGGCCGAGAGGAGGACCATGGCGACGCCGAAGGCCCAGATGACCTGGAGGATATAGAAGGTGAAGTGGAGGTTAAAGGTCCAGCCGACGGTGACTATGAACAGTTCGACAAAGATGAGCCAGGCGCCGCGGGTGAGGAGAAAAAAGGATACCGCTTTGCGGCCGTTCTTGTTGCCGTAGAGCCAGGCGGCGATGCCGGCCAGCAGCATGAAGATGGGGGCGCAGTAATGCGTGATCCAGCGGGTGAGGAAGAGGGCGGGGGAGGCCTGGGTGAGATCGGTGGGATCGTATAGATAGGCGCTGCCGTTGAAATAGTCGCGGGCGTGATCGAGGGCCATGATGATCATGACGAGGCCGCGGAGGAGGTCGATGGATTCGATGCGGGGGCGGGGGGGTGCGAGGGCGGAGTTTGCGGCGTTTGGCGCGGGTGAAGTTGCGGCGGATGACGTTGCCGCGGGTGACGTTGCGGCGGATGACGTTGCCGCGGCTGAATTTGCTGCGGCGGAGTTTGTCGCGGAGGACGCTGTTGACATGACGTTGGTGTTTTTAGCTCCGTAAAGATCAGTTGAATGCTCCAATACGCAAGGAGATGTGGACTACCTGCGGAAAATAATGGTGGTAGTCCAGTAATTTGAAGACTGAAGCGGGTAAGAAGATCCGGGAGCGGATGCTTGCCGTGACTGGCCGGCCTGGAGTTGCGTTGCGGGTTACCTGGCGGATTCGACGCCCTGGTCGATAGCCATCGCTACGGTGGCTTCCAGTTCGGTGATGTCGAATGGTTTTTGGAGGAAGTAGTCGGCCTGGGCTTCGCGGGCCAGTTGGGTGACATTGCTGTTCGCGCTGAAGAAGATGACCGGGATGTCCTGGGTTTCGGGGGCGAGTTTCAGGAGCCGGGTTGCTTCGATGCCGCCGGGTCCGGGGATCCAGTTATCCATGAGGATGACATCGGGCCGGTAGCTTTTTACCTGACTGACTACCTGGTTGGAATTATTGAGGGTTTGGACGTCGAATCCTTTCTTGCGGAGAACGATCGTGCAGATCTGCAGGATGTCCAGGTCGTCGTCTAATATCAGTACCCTTTTATTCATACAACTATCCTTGAAAATTCTGTGCCAACAATAGTTGGGGCGCCCGAAGGGCGCCCCAATGTAGGCTTATTTGCGGATAAACAGGGGTTTTAGGGTATACCAACCCAATGCCGGGAAGAAATGCATGGGGATAACCATACCGGGGAACAGTTCGGGCGTATCGATCGGCGGGGAGAACCGGTGGCCGATGGGCAGCAGGAGACTGGCGAAGCTAAGCAGGGTGAAGATCAGGTTGAACACGATCTCGCCGCGGGCCTTCAGTAACTTATCCAACAAGCCATATCCGATGGCCGCCAGCACGCCGCCAAAGAGACTCGCGGCGATGATCTGTACGGTGGAAGCGACTTTCGAGAAGTCGGCTTCATTGGCCGTGTAGTATACTTTTGCATAGACGATCCCGGCGATGCCGGCGAGCAGTCCGGAGACGATGCCGAGCAATAATGCTTTTTTAAACATACTAGCTATTTTGTGACGGGGACAGAGAGGTCGATTTTGATGGATTCGCCAACATCGCCGCCGGGCTTACCGAGTTTGTAGTCGTTCCTGTTGACGGTGAAGGAACCTTCGAAAAGTCCGCCGGCAGGCGTCTTTTTAAAGGCGAACGGGAAGGTGATGGACTTCGTGACACCGTGGAGCGTCAGGTCGCCGGTCACGTGGTAACTGTTACCCGATTTGGCGACGTTCTTCGAAGCGAAATGGATCTGGGGATATTTCGCAACATCGAACCATTCGTCGCTTTTGGCGTGTTTGTTCTGCAGGCCGTTGCCGGTGTTGATGGTCGATACGTCGATCGTTACGTCAAATTTGGATGCGGCCGGATTTTGCTCGTCGAAGGCGATGGCGCCTTTGAACCCCTTGAAGACGCCGCCGGCATCGTCGCTGCTGAAGGCGATGTTATAGCTATCGGCGATCTGCCAGTTCTGTGCGGTGATGAAGGCGAAGGCGCTGCCGGATAGCAGCAGAAAGGCAATAAACTTTGTCATGTCATTTAATTTATTCCTGCCGCCGGAGGCGGCAGGAATAGTTACGATTTTTAGCCTTTTACAAATTCGGTGTTGGCAACGAGGACCACTTCATCGCTGAGCATGGCAGTGGGGAAAGTATTCCCGATGCCGAAGTCGGTGCGTTTGATGGTGCCGGTGACTTTGAAGCCGGCGACGGTCTTCTTGTTGCTCGGGTTGGTGATGGTGCCATTGAAGACGGCGGTGAGCGTGACGGGTTTGGTGACGCCATGGAGGGTCAGGTCGCCGGTCAGCTGATAGGTCTTATCGCTTACTTTCTTAAAGCCTGTGCTTTTGAAGCTGAGGGTACCGAACTTGGCGGCGTCGAAGAAGGCGTCGGTTTTCAGATGGTTGTTCCGTTGTTCGTTACCGGTGTTGATCGTGTTGACATCTGCGGTCAGTTCGATGGCGGCATCGGAGAAATCATCCTTTGTCGAGGTGAACTTAGCCGTTACGGAGCCAAAGGTTCCGCCAACTTCGTTGATGCCCATGTGGGTGATGCCGAAATTGATCTGGGAATGCGCCTTGTCCATATTCCACTCCTGTGCGAAGGTGGAGGCGGCGAGGATAAAGAGAGCTGCGGTGCTGAGGAGGATCTTCTTCATTTTTTGTTTTGTTTGTGTGTTTTATAGATTAATGACTAATTCGTCTTTTGGCCGGCGCACTTTTTTCAGGTGCACCAGTTTGTCGTTGGCGGTATCGCGATAGCCGAGGGCCATGAGGGCATAGCTGCGGAGCCCTTTTTGGGGAAGGCCGAGCAACTGGTCGAGGTCGGCGTTGCGGAATCCTTCCATGGGTGCTGCGTCCACTGCTTCGAGGGCGGCTGCGGCCACGGCGACTCCCAGCGCGAGATAGGTTTGCCGGATGGCCCACTGGGCGCGGAATTCGGGTGTGTAGCCGGCGAATCGGTCCTTCAGTTTCTCCACGTAGTCTTTTTGGGCTCCGGGTGCGAGGTTGCGTTCGGCGGCGATGCGGCCGTAGACGGCTTCGATATGTTCGGAGCTGACGTCTTCCCA
The DNA here is from genome assembly GCF_036500295.1 of Puia sp. Classification (NCBI taxonomy): domain Bacteria; kingdom Pseudomonadati; phylum Bacteroidota; class Chitinophagia; order Chitinophagales; family Chitinophagaceae; genus Puia; species Puia sp. The sequence goes on from NZ_DASYCH010000140.1 coordinate 3,407, forward strand.
GGCGGCGAAGACCAGCAGGTGGGAAGCTTCGGTTATCTGCGCCTGATTGTTGGCGATAGGTTTTATCTGTTGCAGCAATTGTTTATCGGTGATGTGCAGGATAGTAAACGGCTGGATCCCGCTGGAGGTTGGCGCGAGGCGGATGGCCTCGAGGACGTTATCTACCTTTTGCTGGGGTAGTCGTTCCCCGGTCATTCTTTTTGTTGCGTAGCGCCATTGAAGGGCATCGAGAAGGTGCATATGTTGTGGTTTTATCCTTTAAATTGATGGTAATCCTATGGGGGGTATTAATTCTAACGGTGTTATGTTATGGGGCCAAAAAAAAACTAACCGGCGGCTTCGGGGGCGGCGGATGGCAGGGTTGCTTCCGGGTCGCCGGTGGGCGCCTTCGCGGGTTCGGATTGTTGGCGGCCGGAGTTTCCGGCGGGCGCTTCCGCGGCTTCGATCCCGCGGATGAAGCTGCACATCACGTCTTCGAGTACTTTGAGGGGCAGGTTATCATGATGGCCATCGGTCTGAATGGTTCGGCCCAGGGTGCTCATGTTGATGGACACGAGGCCGTGGAGCATGGACCAGAAGGACTGGTATTTGAGGAAGGGGTCGAAGGGTAGCGGGTTGCCGGCGGGTACCATGGCGACGATGCTGCTGGTGATGACCTCGTTAAAGGTGATCATGGCGGGTATCTTGCTGACGGTTTCGCAGGTGGGGATGCCAAGGCCGAACATCAGCTGATAGTATTCCTTGTTCCGGAAGGCGAAGTCCCAGTAGGCGCGGCCCATGGCTCTTATCTGGTTAGCCGGGAGGGGCTGGCCAGCCTTTGCCGCGATGAGGGCGTCAGTCAGCAGTTGGAATCCTTTTCGGTTGAATTCCAATAAGATAGCGTCTTTATTTTCAAAATGACTATAGATGACCGGGACGCTATATTCGATGGCGTCGGCAACTTTGCGGATGGAAAAGGAGTGCCACCCATCGGTGACGACCATTTCCCAGGCCGCGTCCAGGATGCTGGCCCGGACCTCTTCTTTCTGCCTTAGTTTGCGATCGGTTATCCCCATTTTCTAGGACCGTTACTTTTTGTAACGGCGTTAGGCAAAATTACACCCTTTTTTGATTCCACCAAATTTTTCTTGGAGATGGGGTGCACGGGACGGGCTTGGGAGAGGTTGGGCTCCGGCGCCAGGATGCGCGCATTGCAACCCCGGCCGTGAGCGCAGGGGTGGGGATATCTCATTTTCGGCCCCGTTGTTGCATTAGGGGTGCCAGAACCCTATGCCGGAGGAAGTAAAAATTCCTACGATATGATTACAAAGATCTCCGGTTTTGGCGTCGCCGTGGCGATGTTGCTTTTATTCAGCCATTCAGCAAATGCGCAATATGCCAACCCTTCCATCCCGCCGCGGTGGGAGGTAGGTCTCAGTGGAGGTGTTCTTGTTTACCAGGGTGATCTGGCTCCATTGGCCGGTTCCTATAAGATGGTCAGCCCGGAGGGAACCGTATCGGCCACCCGCCTGCTGAGCCCGCACTGGGGCTTGCGAACCAGCCTTACCATCGGTGAACTTCGGGGGGATGACCTGAAATACGGGCATGACTCTTACCGGAAGGCGAGGGCCCTGAAGTTCAGGACCTCTGTTGCGGAGGTAGCCGAGAGCGTGGTATGGGATGTCTTTGGCAACAATTACGACCGGACGCGCAACCGCATCGCTCCCTATCTGTTTATCGGTATCGGCTATTCCTTTTTGGGTGTCCATCGCGATGCCAGCCGCTTCGATTCCGTCTTCTTTCCTCCCCAGTCGGGGGTGACGGAGGGGCTTCGGGCCGATCTGGCAAAAGAGCCACCTCACGGAACGGTGGTGATGCCGATTGGTGCGGGTTTGCGGTATACGATCTCGCCGGCCTGGTCGATCAACGGGGAAGCCAATGGCCGCTTTGCGGCGACGGATTACCTCGACGGGTTCAGCCGCGTGGCAAATAATGGGAAGAACGACCATTACTACAGTATTACGCTGGGCGTGATCTATACTTTTTTGGGCGGCGGCAAGGAGTTGAAATGCCCGCCGAAGTTACCGCAATAGCGCCGGTGGGAGCCCGCGCCGTATATCGGGATCCACCTCATGGAGGTGGATGGGTATCATGTAAATATTTATGGGTGGACGGCGCCGGAGAAGTTTAATGAGAAGAAGCTGGCGGTGCAGGCGAAGTTGCTGGAGGATTTGAGGGGGAGTGGGATTAAGTGGCCGGGGATGTGATTACAGCGAATCGTCCATGAACCTGGTATTACTGAGTATCTTTTTTGCCTGCGCAACCTTTTCAGGAAAGAGCGTGTCCTTTGCATCAACGGTCGTGTGAAAAATGATCACCGTTTCCGTGTTTTTTTTTACAGATTTTCTGGATGACTTCTTTTTTGAAAGCATATGGTGAAGTTACAAAATTCTTTTTATTAAAAAAGCCAAATAGGCGGTTTTCATTGTTGGGTCAAAGGGTATCTCTATATTGTTTTCGGCTGTGTCAACGAGCGCACGCAAAGCAAATTCCTGGCTGAACCTATCATAATATGTCTTTAGGATGCGCGTATAAAGTTGGGTATGTTCTTTTGTGCTTTTCATAAAGGTATAACGTGTGGGGCGAATTTGTTCATATGGGTACGTCACCTGCGACATATTACAAAGCTACAAACTTTAGTAATTTAAAACTAAAATTTGTAGCTTTTTTATTATGCCTATCGTCGCGCGGCGGCAATAGGTTTTGTCGTAGCGGCTGCGGGCGGGGCCGGTGAGCCGGCAGGTGCGGCGGCGGCCGATCCCTCCCACGCCGCCGCCAGCCAGGGGCGAAGCGTATCGGGAGTATGCGCGGTGAGCGTGCGGTAGAGATCGGGAATACCGGGATAGGGGCCGGCGGACCGGAGCGCCCATTGCTCGTGGAAGCTGTGGAGGGCGGCGTTGAGACTGTCGACGCCGATGCGCCGGGCCAGGGCATAGAGTTGCAAGGCGGCGGCGGCATCCCATTGATACCATTTATTGGCGCGAAGAAGGGGGCGTTCGCCGTCGAAGTTGGTGCGGTGGCCCCAGTTGTTATCCCATTGGGTGAACTCGAGGGCGGAGTGGAGCTGGTTGGTGTCGGGGTTTTGGGCCAGCAGGCAGAACGCGGCATAATGCGGCAGCCCGCTGTTGATGACGGCGGCAGCGAGGGTGGCATTAGGCATCACCGTTATTCCCCACCATTGATGGGCCAGTTGCACGGCGACGGAGTAATAGCACTCGTCGAAGGTTCCTTTGGAGCGCAGGTCGCTGGACCAGCCGGAGGGCTCGCTGATAAAGATCACGCCGGGTGCGGCGTCTCCACGGTGGTTATAGGCGGGCGTCTCCACGAGGCTGATCCGGTCATAGGGATAGAGACCGTAAGCGCGGGAGAAATAATGCATCCCTTCCTTCAGCGCCTTTTTGTAATGTGGGAGGTTGATGGCATTGGCGGGATGATAGTCGATTTCCATTTGAACGGTGTGACCATTGTCCAGGCGGATGGTGTCGACCAGGCGGCTGTAGCGGGCGGACGCGATGACAACGGGCGGGTAAGCGCCGGGGCCCTTCCGGATAAAATGAAAATAGTTGCGGCCGTTGGCGCGGTATTGCTTCACGAGCCGGCCGGATGACTGCACCCAATGATCGTCGCTCGTGCTGACGGTGAGGTCGTAGTCGACGAGGTCGCCGTTGAATTGATTGTTTGGCGTCCGTTGACCGACGGGATCATCTGCCGGCGTCTCCGGCCATTTCTTTGCCGCGAGGCCATGGCTTCTGCGAATATCGTCGTTTCCCAGTTCGTCACCTTCATCATAGCCGAGGCCGGGCAGGTTACCGGTATTGAGGATGCCGTTGCGCAGGGCGTTAGCGGCGTAGAGGCCGTTTTGAAAACCGTTGAAGGCGACGGTGGAATGGATTTGGAACTGGGCCGAATCGCCAGGTTGCAAGGGAGCGGTCAGCCGGTAGACGCGGTAGTCGGAGGCCTCGCGTGCCGGCCGGAAGAGGTTGAACTTCCCGCGGGGGAAGTAGAGCGGGCAGGTGTAGGCGAGAGGAGTGCCGTTGCGGCTGAGGCTGTAATCCAATCCGTCGCCGTCGAACAGCAGGCTGTCGATGGGTTTATCGGTTTTGTTGACGACGCTTACCCAGGCATGGGTCTCTTCGCGCTGTTCGCGGGGATAGAGATCGACCGTCATCGTCAGACCGGTGACGTGGGGAAGGGGAAGACCGGCATACCGTTTCAGATATCGTTCCGTCAGGGCTCTTTTTTCACGGACTTCCCAGGGAGTAGTGTAGTCGTTGAGATAGCTGACATTGTAGTAGATATAGCCGCCGGCGACGAGGAAGAGGACCAGGAGGGTCAGTAGCCGCAGCCGGGTGGCGCCATGAAAGCGCTGCCGCGCCAGCCGGATGCGTTCGCGCCAGGATCGGTCGACGCCCCGGGCGAAGAAAAGCGATCCCAGGACGATGAGGATGAGACCGCCCAGCAGCCAATACAACTGATAGGCCGCGATGGGCTTTACCATATGGCCGATGCCATCCATATCGGAGGCCCAGATAGCCGGGATATAGGAATAAAGAAGAAGGATGTAATTGAAATAGTTGAATTGAAACGCCAAAAGCATGAGTATCCAGATCGTGATGGCGATGCCGTGGCCGGCGAATTTATTATTGACAACGCTATGCACGCCATAACAAAAAAGTACCATCACCACGAGGCGGGGGAGGCTGATCAGGAAAAAGGAGGATGCATATTGAGCGAGATTGAACTCGTGATAGCCTTTCAACAGCTGGATCGGCAGTCCCAGCAGAACGGGCGCCAGCGCAAGGAAAGCGGCCAGCGCACAGAGGCTTAGCAGCTTTGCACTGTTGAGTACGCGATCGGAAGGGGGCAGTGCGTCGTTGATAAAGGCAAACCGGGTCAGCTTCTCCCGGTGAACCGTTTCACCGGTGTAGAAGGCGATGATCACGAAGAGGAAGGTGATAAAGATGTCGTTGAAGGCGTCGACAAAGAAAACGGTTCGGGGGTAGTCGTTTACGCCGTAGTTGCCGGGACCATGCCAGAAGACGAAGCTGAGGAAGATATAGCCGCCCGATAGGATGATCCAGAAATAGTTGTCCCGGATGATGTTGAGGATCTCGATGCGGGCGAGGCTGAACAAGGTCCGGCGGTTGTATTTCCCTGTCAGTTCGATGTGCACCGGGGGCAGGTTGGCGGCGAGGCTTGGTGCTGGCGGCAAGGCTTTTTCTTTTGAGGCCCGGCCGCTGAAGAAGCGTTCGAAGCTGAAGCGCCACCAGGTGATGGCGAGGACGAGGGCGCCGACGGAGACCCAGATGATGCGGTTGTACAGAACAAGACCGCTGAAGGGGACGAGGTCATGGTTCAGTTGGTCGGGAGAGAGTCCGGAGACCGAACTGCGGAGGCCGTTTATCAGGAAGGGATCGGACAGGTAGATGACCGTTGGGTTATGGATATTATGGAGGAAGAAGTTGCCGATAATATAACCGAGGAAGAGGAAGAGCCCGCTGCTGTAGATGACTTTTACGTTACGGAAGACAGCCACCAGGCCAAAGAAGAGCGCCGAGGTAAAGAACAGACTGGGGACGATCAGGGTGAAATAGGGTTGCAGATAATAGAGTGCGTGATTGGGGCCATAGCGGCGGCCCTGCTGCCAGCCGAGGACGGGTCCGAGCAGTGTCCCCAGCCAGGCGCCGAGGACGGCCGCGAAGCTGATCACCAAAACGAAGAGGAAGGAGCCGAAGAAGCGACCCCAGAAATAGCCGGCCTTTGTAATGGGGTAGGAGAGGTAGTATTCTTTTGTATTGTGTTCGAGATCCCGGTAGAGCGGGGTGCCCATGATGGCGGAGCTGACGAGCATCAAAAAGATGCTGCAGGTGGCAAAGAATTCGGCGAGGACAGCCGGTGCGTTGAACATTTCCTTCTCTGTCACCGGCAGATCTCCCTGCGCAAAGCCCAGGGTGCAGAGAAGCAGGATGACAAAAAAATAGACATAGAAGACCGGACGGCGCAGCCGGTACCGGATCTCGAACAGGAAGATCTGGGTGAACATGGTAATATGTTTTACGATGCGGTTAGACTAGATAGTTAGTACATCCATTTTTGTGGCGATATGGCTGAAGTATACGTCTTCGAGGTTGGGGGCGCTGGGCCGGAAGTTGCTGCCCGGGTCCTGATCGGCGAGGATGCGGATGTGCAGGTCGCCGGCTTTCAGTTGGGTGGAGATGATGGGATAGAGTGCGCGGTACTGGTCGATGGTATCGCGGGGGATGCGTTTGCTGTAGATCCTGCCTTCCAGTTCCGCCACGGCGGTTTCGGGTTTCCCGCTGTAGAGCACTTCCCCGAGGCAGATGATGGCAAAGCGGGAACACAGCGTGCTAACGTCTTCGACGATATGGGTGGAAAGAATGACGATGGTCTGTTCGCCGAGATGACTGAGCAGATTGTAGAAGCGGTTGCGTTCGGCAGGGTCGAGACCGGCGGTGGGTTCGTCGACGATGATCAGCTTTGGGTTGCCGATGAGGGCCTGGGCGATACCCCAGCGTTGTTTCATGCCGCCGGAGTAGGTGCCGAGGCGTTTTTTCTTATCCTTATAGAGATTGACCTTGTTGAGGAGTCCGTCGACGAGGTCCCTGCGTTCTCCGGGGCCATCGACCCCTTTCAGGCGGGCGACGTGGTCGAGCATCTGTTCGGCGGAGATGCGCGGGTATACGCCGAACTCCTGCGGGAGATAGCCCAGCAACTGCCGGACGCGGGTCTTGTTTTGGAGGACGTCGAGATCGTCGAGGAAGATGCTGCCGCTGTCGGCTTCCTGGAGGGTGGCGATGGTTCGCATGAGAGAGGACTTACCGGCGCCGTTGGGGCCGAGGAGGCCGAACATCCCGTTGGTGAGGGTGAGCGAGACATCGTTGATGGCGCGGACGCCGTTGGGGTAGGTCTTGGAGAGATTTCGGATCGTGAGTTGCATGGGAAGGTTTTTAATGAATGATGAGTTGATTTTTTTTCAGGTTGCCGCCGGTGAATTCGATGCGCGATTCGGGGGTGCTTCGGATGACGGACGAGTCCAGCGTGGCAAATTGGTCGTTGACCAGACTGGTGTCGGTCAATTGCATCTGCAGCCGGTGGATGCTGGCGGGGGAATTGAGTATCGTGATGGTGTTGGCCGATCGGATGTCCAGACTGTCGAAGTATTCGGCAGGACCGTGGTGGCCGTCTTCGTATTGCATTCCGATCCAAAGGGTGGAGTTGCGGGCGATAAAGCGGGCGGACGCGCTTTTTACAGGAGCCTTCGCGCCCTGCACATAGAGCTGGCTGTTGTTCAGCAACACTTCATCTACTTCGGGACCGAGAATGGAGACCTCGGGAAGACCGTTCCGGTAGTACCATGCCGACCAGGGGCGATGGAGGGGCTGCGTGAAATTGCCTTTGATAAACAGGGTGTCGCCGCTTTGCCGCCAGGTGATCGCAGGATTGTCGGCGGCGCCGATCAGTCTGACCTTGGGCTGAGTCTGGAATAGACCGGCGTCGGGGTCTTTGTTGATGCGGGGCAGTTCGAGAGCGAAGCTGTCGGCAGGGATCAGGTTGACCCAGATGGCGCCATCCACGGAAATGATACGGAGTGCATGAATGGACGTTTTTTCAAAGCCCTCGGCATGCATCTGAGCTGCCGTAATAAAATGGTTTTTGCGGTATTCACGATAAAGCATCGCGTGGATGCCTAGCGAGAAAAGAAGTATGGCGAGAAAAAAGCCCAGGAGCCATTTATTGCTTGTTTTCATTATCTAGCTGTTTTTGTTGCGCATGCGTTTTTTGAACTGTTGATACAGCGGCTTTAGTTCTTCGGGGTCCATACCGAGGAGGAAGAGGCTGCGGAACACCTGCGGAAGGTCTTTTTCGACGAACCAGTCACGGCGATAGCGGGTTGCCTGTTCCATCGCGTCGTCCGCGGCGAAGAAGCCGATGCCCCGTTGATTGAAGATGATCTTTTCCTGTTGCAGAAATTCATAGGTCTTCATGATCGTATTGGGATTCACTTCCAGTTGTACCGCCAGTTCACGAACGGAAGGGATGCGTTCTCCCGGCGGCCATTCCTTCAGAAGGATCTTTTCGCAGACATAGTCGGCGATCTGCAGATAGATACTTTGGGTTTCTCTGAACTGCATGTTATACTTCTTTTTCTTTTAACCGGAGAAAGGTGACAAACCAGAAAAAGAGCGGCAATATAAACCAGATCAGCGTGGCGATGCTATCGCCGAGACCGGCGGGCAGGCGGACCTTGTTCGCGGGCGGACCCTGGTAATAGAGCGGCTGCGTCCAGCTCAGCACGTTGTTGTTCCAACCGTGTGGCAACAACGGGAAGACGAACGTCTTTTGGAAGACGATAAACCCGACTGCGCAGAGCAATACGGCGACCACCGTTTTTATAAATGAAAAGCGGCTGAAATAAACCGACCCAAGCAGGAACACGGACTGAACGGTAAAATACAGCGCGGTAAAAAGATGGTCATCCTTTTCCGGGATGGGGGCGCCCACTGCCGAAAACGGGTTATAGAGCGTAACGGGCAGCACGCGGGTATTGCTGTTGGGCCAGTTTCGCGGATGATTGTAGGCAATGGTATTGGACCACTGCACCATGATACCGTCTACGAAATAAAAGACGAGCGTATACGCGATGTAAAACAGGACCACACCATAAAGAAGCGCACAAAGCAATTTTTCGAGATGCGAGGCCGGAAGCGATAACCAGGGCAGGGCTTCTTTTTTGGCGCCCAGTTCGGCGAAGAGCATACTGGCATACAGGCAGCCGACGAGGTAAAGCCCGACGATATAGGCCGTGAATTGCATAAACGCTTCCATCGGCGCATAGACGTCCACGACGATGAGACAGGAGAACCAGATGGCGTGCAACCCGCCGATAGCCAGCAGGGATAGGCCATAGCGGCGGCGGTTTTCCGTCCAGTGTTTGGCTACCAGCAGACGCCAGCGGTAAAAGCTAAAAAGTTGATTGGCGGATGTGGCTTTCATGAGAAGAACGCATTAATAGTTTTGCCATTGAGCAGGACGGCTTTGTAGAGCATTTCGAGATCGGGCCGGCTATCCTCGCCTTCGAGATTGGGCAGGATCACGGCTTGTCCTTTCAGTGAAGACTCGGCATGCAGGGCCCGGGCCGCTTCATCGGGATCGACCGAGAGTTTAAAGAGCAGTTTCTCGGCGATACGGTTCATCGATTGATGGAAGAGGATCTTACCCTCTTCGAGGATGGTGACGTTGTCGATCAGGTTTTCGAGGTCCTTTACCTGGTGAGTGCTGATCAGGATGCATTTCCGGTCGTCGAGGGCGCCGGCGATGATCTTACGGAACTGACTCTTGCTGTGGATGTCGAGGCCGTTGGTGGGTTCATCCATGAGCAGGAGCGGGGCGTTGGTGGCGAGGGCGAGGCTGATGAGCACTTTTTTCTGCTGGCCATAGCTCAACTCCTGCAGATGACCAAAGGTGGGAATGGTAAACTCCCGGGTATAGTGTTCGAATTGCCCCTGGTTGAAGTCCGGGTAGAAGGGCGACATATATTGTATCCACCGGGCAAGCGGGACATCGGGCAGCTGAAAGTCTTCCGGCACATGGAAATATTTTGCGAGGAACGCGGGCTGCCGCTTGCCGGGGGTGAAGCCGAAGGCATCGATCTCGCCTTTTTGGGGAAAGAGAAAGCCGGCGATGTTACGCAGGAGCGTGGACTTGCCGGTGCCGTTACGGCCAAGCAGGCCATAGATCTGGCCGGGCTGCAACTCGAGGTCGAGACCCGTGAATACCGGCCGGCGACGGTAAGAAAAGTGGAGGTTGTGTATGGTAACCATGAGGTGTACTAGTGAAATAGTACACTAAGTTGCGGAGAATTTTTGACCCGGGCAAGTTTTTTAATAAAAAAAGAGGCCGTGTGACCTCTTTTTCTTTTTAGCGGGGATTAGCGCGGGTTAGCGCGAAGCGTAGTCCCGTTGGTGTCCATTCTTATCCATATAGATGGTCCTGGCGGTTCCCCGGTGGGTGATATTTACTTTGTAAAGGTCCCGTTTGTGGGGGCGGTCGATCCTGGTAAAGGAGTGGGCTTGTTCCCCGGGATATTTATTGCGCAGCTGGTGGATGACCTTATCGGGTACGACGGATTGTGTCACGGGCATCCGGCTATCGATATGGTGTCCCTTTGCGTCATAGCAGGCCATCATCATATTCCCGTTGGAACGAAAACTGGCGTCCCATCTTCCATTTACCATTTTCCAGTGGATCGCCGAAGTATTGGGATAGTCCCTGATAAAACGATCCTTTACCGACTGTGGAACATCTCTCGCGAACAACCCGGTTCCTGCGCACAGGAGGCCGAGTCCCAGGATGATCTTTTTCATAATCTTTCATTTTAGTGATAAAATCAGGCACGGATCGACGGTATCGGTTAAATAACTATGCCATGGGACACGAAGGGGGGCTTTTTTGCGCGCAGAATGTTTAAGAAGTTGTTAATTTCCTTATATTCATCCCTATTATGGCCCAAACCACACCTCCCCAGCGCTTGTATTCGCTGGATGCGCTACGCGGTTTCGATATGTTCTGGATCGCGGGCGGCGAAGAGATCTTCCACACACTTGCGAAGATTACCGGTAACTCTTTTTGGCAGACGTTGTCCGATCAGTTTGAACACCCGGCGTGGAACGGGTTTCATTTTTATGACCTGATCTTCCCGTTGTTCCTGTTCATGGCGGGGGTGGCGACTCCCTATTCCGTCGGCAGGCAACTGGAGAAAGGGGTCGAACGCAAGAAACTGTTATGGCGGGTGATCCGGCGCGGGTTGGTCCTGGTGCTGCTTGGACTTTATTACAACAACGGAGCGAAGCTGCATGCCTGGGATGATATCCGGTGGGGGAGCGTGCTGGGGCGGATCGGTCTTGCCTATATGTTTGCCAACATCATTTACCTGTATACGAAGCAGCGGGGGCAGATCATCTGGTTTGCGGGTTTGCTCATCGGTTACTGGTTGCTGTTGGCCTTTACATCGGCGCCGGGTTTCCCGCATGGCGACCTGACGATGGAGGGTAATTTCGCTTCTTATATAGACCGTTCGATCCTGCCGGGGAAGTTATATCTGAAGATCCACGATCCCGAGGGACTGATGTCCACCATTCCAGCCATCGGGACCGCCTTGCTGGGTATCCAGGCGGGGAATCTGTTGAAGAACTCACCGTTGTCGGGGGGAGCGAAGTCCGGGCGGCTGGCGTTGGGCGGGGTCATTTCACTCGTATTGGCGCTGGCCTGGAATACGGTATTCCCGATAAACAAAAACTTATGGACGAGTAGCTTTGTGTTGTGCGTCGGCGGGATCAGCCTTTTGTTGCTGGCGCTTTTCTATTATGTCATCGACGTGTGGGGCTACCGGAAATGGGCCTTTTTCTTTTCGGTCATCGGGATGAACTCCATCTTTATCTATCTCTCGGGTCATTTCATCAACTGGAAGTATATGACCGACGGTTTCTTTGCCTGGGTAGGGCAATGGATCGCCGCCCCATGGAATGCTTTTGCCATGGTATTTTGTCTGCTCGCGGTTAAGTGGCTTGTTCTTTATTTCCTTTACCGGAAGAAGGTGTTCCTGCGGGTCTAGCGCCGCGGCTCCAGTTCTGCCATCAAAATATCGCTGAATTCGCACATTTGCTCCAGCAGGGCGGCCAGTTCGTCGCCTTTCTGGGTGAGTGCGTATTCCACTTTCGGCGGGATCTCGTCGAAGTCGGTGCGGGTGATCAGACCATAGCGTTCGAGTAGTTTCAGCCGGTCGGAAAGGATGGTATCGCTGATAAACTTGAGGTCGTCCTTGATGAGCTTGAAGCGGTTGTATCCTTCCTTGATGCAAAAAAGCACATCGCTGAACCATCTCTTGCTAACGAGGTCGAGCAATTCGTTAAGGCTGCATTTTTCTTCGAGGAAGGACTGATTGCGATAGTTGGTTGAACTTGTTTTTCGCTCTGTCATGGTTCATTTTTTTATGGTTGAACGGTCGGGTCAGGCAGGCAGTGGAGAATCGCACAAACTTAATTTTTTAGCTCCGTAGCATTCGTCCAATGGCGGGCGGATACGACCGGCCATACTAATTATTGCGTGAGCATATTAATAAGTTTAAACTTAGTCACCTTCAAAAGAACGGGGATTTTATGTTGCCGGTTGGCCGGATATTCACTAAGTGTCACCATATTTTAACCGCGGCCGCGTTGGCCGGTTTTCCCCGGAGGGCGAGAAAGGGGTGAGTTTTAAGGACATGGGCGGTGCCGGGAGTCAATTATAGTGGACATAACTGGACACCGGGGTGACGATACCGGCCTCTTGCGCCATCGCGATCGGCAGGCTGTCGGCGTTGCCGGCGGGCTCCAGGACAGTGCCGGGGAGCCGGCCTTTTTGTTTTTGGAGGATGCGGTGATAGGCGAAGAGGCGCAGGAGGTGGTCGGGTGCGATCCCGGCTGCATCGGGGATGTGTGGGGTGCGGCCGGCAGGATCGAGGCCAAACGGGGTTGCGTAACCAGGATCGGGGATGCGCGGGGTGGTATCGCCGGGATCGTCGGTGCGGCGGATCAGCAGGCCGGCGGGGTCGATGCGAACTTCGTTGACTGCGGTGACCTCGAGCGGAAAGCTGTTGTGGTGCAGATGGCTTTGAAGCGTATAGAGATCGCCTTTTTCATAGTGGAAGGCGCCGGTTTCCCGAAGCGCCCGGAGATAGGGGGACAGCTCGTCGCCGATATTGTACAGGGTAACCTGCCCGCCTTTGTCCAGCCATTGCCGCAGCCGTTGCGCGAAAGGACTGCCGTTGAGATCGGCCAGGTTGGGCGAGCTGCCGGAGCTTTTGCTGATGACCAGGGAATGTTCGGGGTCGGTGATCCGGGCCAGGGGAAAGAGGCTGAACAGCCGATGGGCGCAGGTGGCGAAGACGGCATTCTTGTTGGCGGAGGTGATGCTGACAAGGTCGTTGCCGGTGGGGGAAGCGTATACGGGGAAATCGGCGAGCGAGGAGAGGAGGCTTTCATATTCTTCCACGGTCCAGGAACTGTTGAGGTCGAGATACACCTGACGGAAGGAGGTGGGCCCCATTGCGGGGGTGGGGGTGGCCGTGGTATATTTTTTACCTGCGAAGACAAAGGTTGCGGTTTCGATCCCGGGGTCCTCGCATTGGAGGATCCAGTCAGGAGTGTAGACTCCGTCCTGGCGGATGGGGGCCAGGGTCGAGGCGGCGATGGACAGCAGGGATGGGGGATAGCGGAGATGGCTGGTGCTATCGGATTGAAAAGCGGCCGGCCATTCGGGTCTGATCAGCCGTTGCATCGGCAGAATGCGGATGGACGATCGGGCGGCGGTTGCATCGGGACCATCGAACCCGATGCTGTGATAGGCCAGCTTCTGACCCAGCTTTTCGAGTGGCGCCGTGATGCCCAGTTTGAACCGCCGGGTTTCGGTCGACACGGGAAAGATCCGGACGACGACGGTATTCCCTTCCTGCCATTGGACCACGGAAGGGTCGAGACGGTAGGCCCCTACGATGGTGGTATAGGTGGAGTCCGCCTCATGCCGGGACCGCAGCATCGCTTTTCGTTCCCTGCCATCGATCCACAGCGAGAATGCGCTGACGACGGCGCCTTCGGGCAGATGAAAGGTGTAGAGTGCTTCCGCGCTTTGTGACCGGTGAGGTTGGCTTTTGATGGGATTGGCGATCGTGATATTTTCTTCGGTATAGCTGAGGTGAAACTGTGGCCAGAGCTGGACGTCAGTGGACACCTCGCTCGTGATCAGATGTTCACCGATGTGTATCCGTTGTTGGGCTTTGTGGCGGACATAGAAAAGCGCTTTCAGGATCATGGTCTGCTCGTTCTCGGTGAGGCGGGGAGTACCGCAGAAAAACGTCGCCATCACGATCAAGGGATCGTGTACCTGCTTGTCGGCAAAGGACTGTCGCGGCACCCAGTCGAAGGAAGCATCGCTGTTGGGATGCCAGCTGAAATCGGTTCGCAGGATGGATTCATCGAGGGTGGTGAGGGTGCAGTCTTCGGCTACGTTGACCCAGGCGGGCAGGTTGTTGCCGGCCGTTTTTGCAGCCGACAGGCTCCGGTCGAGGGCGTTGACGCGGATCTTCCAGCGGACGACATACTGGGCGATGAACCCGAGAGAAAAAACGAGGCCGGCGAAGAAGAAAAGTCGGATGCGGCGTTCGATGCGGGTGGCCCGGCGTATAAAGACGACGGTATAGGTGACAAAAAGCGCCGGGACGAAGATGTGGAGGGAGAAACCGAGGATCAGCGCGGTGATGGCCCCCATCACGTAGAGGGGAAGCAGGTAGCAGGCCATATAGAGAAAGGCGACAAAAGAGATGCCGGTGATGAAACAAATGAGATAGCGTAAGAGGGCGGGCAGGCGGTAAAAGAAAAGAATGGCGGTATAGTTGAGGCAGGAGACGACGAGCACTACGGCCCACCAGGTGGTGGAGGGTTCGAAGATGGGGAAGCTGCTGTTTAGGGCGTAGCTGCTGATCAGGGCGAGGATCAGCAGGAGGAAGATATGGGGTACGCTGTCGCTGTTTCGTTTGAGGCGGTCGTTGGCGAGCAGGAAGAAGAAGTAGACGATCGCGAAGCCATAGTTGAGCAGGAAGAAACCGTCGGCCGAGGTCGTGTTGGCGGCGGGGATGTACAACAGAGCAGAGGAAAGCAGGAGGAGGACGATGCCGGTGGTTGCGAGTTTACGGGGATTGCCAGGCTTGCGGGATTCGCTGGGCATCCCGAATATTTCGGGCCTGCCGGATTCGCTGGGTTTGCCGCCATTGGGTCTGATGATTAAAAGTGCTTTGAAATTCAAAGTGTTTAAGTTTAAAAAAGGCTTTCGTTAGCCAGAGGCGAGCGCCTTACGGCGCGTCGGCGATAGGGGCTATATGGAAAGTGCTTTGAGATACAAAGTTAATGAATCTATTTGAGATTGGCAAGCGGCTGGCGGATTTTTTTGATGGGGGCTTTGGAGCTGGTGCCGGCTTTTCGGGGCGCGGCGACCTTAGAATTCCAGGCGGCGGCCTTGCTGGGGGAAGATGAGTTTTAGATGGAGGGGATTATTGGCGAGGAGCTGGCGGCGGATCGTCTCTTCCTGGTTGGCGACGGGCTTGCGGTGGGTGATGACGACGGGCAGGTTGTTGAGAGCGGCGGGACCGCAGAGTCGGGCGAGGGCATTCATCTCCTGTTGGAGGAGGGCGGGGGTGAGGTGGCCGAAGAGGGATTTGACGGGTTGTTCGTTGGGAAAGGAGACTTCAATAAAAATGGCTTTCAGGTTGCCGCCTTTTATAAGCGGGGCAACGGCCTGCCAGACCGTATGCAGCCGGTCGGAGTGTTCGACGCTATCGGCGCCGGTATCGCCGAAATAGAGCAGCCGGTTGGAACCGTTGCGGACGAGGAAGGCGGTGCTTTCGTAGGGGTTGCCGTGACTTAACGGGAAGGCCTCAACGAAGAGCGGGGTGTTGTCCGCGGGGATCTCCTTTCCGGGTT
The DNA here is from genome assembly GCF_036500295.1 of Puia sp. Lineage (NCBI taxonomy): Bacteria > Pseudomonadati > Bacteroidota > Chitinophagia > Chitinophagales > Chitinophagaceae > Puia > Puia sp. The sequence goes on from NZ_DASYCH010000140.1 coordinate 18,976, forward strand.
CCAGGGTGACGTAATGATATTTCTTCAGCTGAGGCTTCTCGCCTTCGTCGCCGAAGTTGGCCCAGCTTTTCCAGCTGAAGTATTTCTCCTGTATCGTCGAAAGACAGGAGGCCAGTCCATAGATATTCTTGGCGGTGTCGTCGGGGGAGTTGATGATGAGGCCGGCGACGTGATCGAGGTGGGGATGCGAAATGAAATAGCCTTTTATCCGCGTGCGAAGGAAGACGCCCGGAGGAAGGTGGAAGACGCCGTTGGCGCGGGCTTTCTCCAACCCGGCGAAAAGAGTGCCGGCGTCAAGACAGATATAGTCCGCGCTTCCCGCAGCGGCCACCGCGTATGCGGAGAGGTTGCTTTCGTCAAGACCGCCGCGCACCCCGAGAGGAACGACGGAGAACGCCGGCCCGGGGGTTGCGCCGGAGCCCGGATGGGTAATGGCCGAATGGGCAGCGGGTTGCGCGGCGGTGGGGAACGCATGGAGGAGCGCGGATAGAAGCAACAGCCATATGGGCGCAATTCGGAGCAGCCGGGGGGCAGCGGGAATAGTATTCATGCCCTAAAAATAAGCCCTTTGCGGTTAGGATCGTATACCGGAGAAAGCCCAACCGGCGTGTTCGGCGCGACAGGCGTGATCGGCGCGACCGGCGTGCCCGGCCCGTGGGGCGAAAGGGGGATATCGTATCTTTAGGCTCTATGGCAAAAGAACATCACTATCAGACCCAGCTGCGGTGGACGGGCAACCGGGGCGAGGGGACCAGCCACTATCGTACGTACGACCGGGATCATCTCCTTTCAGCGAACGGCAAGCCGGAGATCGCGGCTTCTTCCGATCCTTCCTTTCGCGGTAACCCGCAGCGTTATAATCCGGAGGAATTGCTGGTCGCCTCTTTGTCTTCCTGTCATATGTTATGGTATCTGCATCTCTGCGCAGTGAACGGGGTCGTCGTTGTCGACTACAGCGATTCGGCCGAAGGGACCATGCTGGAGACCGAGGATGGCGGCGGTTACTTCTCGACGGTAGTGCTGCGGCCCGTGGTACTTGTGAAGGAGGCCGGCATGAAGGAGAAGGCAGAAGCCTTGCATCATGAGGCGAACAAACTTTGTTTTATCGCTAACTCGGTCAGATTCCCCGTCCGGCACGAGCCGGTCATATCTTCCGCAATCGGATGATCCGCAGTTTGTGCAGCAACCGCATCACGGGATAGGTCGGGTCAAACTCGAACCATTTCCGGGCGAAGTTGGCATCGTTGGGACTCTTGTGGTGGTTGTTTTGAAACAGTTCGCCCATCATCAGGAAGTCCAGCGGCAGCGTATTCTTGCTGTGGTCGTCGTTGTCGTAATTGGAATAGCCGTATTTATGTCCGCACCAGTTGACGATGGCGCCGTGGATCGGGCCCATCAGGAAATGGATCGGCAGCAGCAGGAAGAGCCACCAATGAGTGGCGAACACCACATAAAAAGCGACGTAAGAGAGGGCGAAGAGGAGGCGGGTGATCCAGATATCGCTGATGCGATCGAGGGCCGGCCAGGTGGGATAACGGTCACGGAAGGCCGGTTCGGGTTCCAGCTTGTATTTACGGTAGTCGAGATAGACGTTTTTCGTCTTGACCATCAATCCCCAGACATCCTTTATGAAATGGGGGGAGTGGGGGTCCTTTTCGGTGTCGCTATAGGCATGGTGCATCCGGTGGAGGATGGCGTAAGCGCGGGGGTTGAGAAAGGAGGAACCCTGGGTGACGAAGGTGAATGTGTAGAAAAATCTCTCCCAGAACTTATTCATTTTAAACATCTTGTGCGAAGCGTAGCGATGCAGGAAGAATGTTTGTGAAAATAGGGACAGAAACCAATGACACAAGAAAAACACTAGGATAGCCATAAGAGAAAACAATAATGTACCTTATAAAAGGTGCAAAATTAGGTTGTTTTTAGTAGACCGGAGGGTTTTGTTTATGATGGTTTTATGACGGTTGCGGGTTATGGCGATTGTGTTTTTTTGACGGCTGAGGGCTTGTTGCGGCCGGTCTGGATGCCGGCGATGATCAGCAGGGCCAGGAGAATCAAGCTGGCGGCAACTTGTATGGTTCTGCTGGTATAATAGGATGCCGGGTGGAACTCGAAGCGGATGGCATGATTTCCGGCGGGGATGGCGACGCCCCGGAGGACGTAGTTGGTGCGCAGGATGGGGGCTTCGGTGTTATCGATATAAGCATGCCAGCCGCGGTTGTAGTAGACTTCGCTGAAAACGGCGAAGCGGGGTGCGGTGGTGTTGGAGTGATAGAGCATCTCGTCGTTGTCGTGCTTCTCCAGCCAGATGGAGTCGGCGGGGCCGGGGGTGCCGAGGGCGGTAGCCGGGACGGCGCTGCGGTCGGTGCTGAAGAGGACGGCGGTATCTTTTACATCGAGGGTGGTGAGGGCATCCATGACGGCTCTGGAGCTATCGTCAAACCTTAGACCGCGGACCAGCCAGACCGGGCCAAGGGCGCCGGGATTGCGTTCGGCCGAGTCGCGGCCGCCACCGGCGGGCAGAAGGATGTATTTTGTATTGAGCATATCCAGCACGGGCTGGCAGTTGGGAAATTTATAGAGCTGGTTCTCGAGCAGATCCTGGTAGATGCTCAGCTTTGCCGGATGATAGCCCGCGATGGAATGATGAAAATAGGAGGACGGGACGTTGGTGATGGTGGGACCGCCGCCATAGCGGAGATCGAAGACGCGGTAGTAGGATTTGTCCGCCATGATCTGCTGATCGGCAGCCGTGGGTTGGAAAGGCGTTTGGGCTTCTTCTTCGTCGACATATTTATCCGCGCTGAGGTATTGAACGTCGATGGTAAACAGATCGACCAGGGTGAGCGCGCCGATGATGCCGAGGGCGAGCAGTGGTTTGAGCCGGTTTTTGAGCCAGAGGAAGCCGATGCCGGCGGCGATGGCGACATAGAAGAGACTGCGTAGGAGGCTGCTCAGGAAGAGGCTTTGGCGGTCTTGCCGAAGGGCATGGATAAAGGTTCGGATATAGTCCTGGATCTGCGTGGGCGCCGCGGCGGCGGCCTGCTGGATGCGGCTGTCGCTTTCGGCGGCGTAGTCGAAGCTGCTGTACAGGATGAACAGGAGGACGAAGATCCCGCCGACGAGATAGAGTCCTTTTTTATATTGTTTCCAGGCCGCGGTGCGATCGGTGGCGGACATGGTGAGCAGGCGGTTCAGCGTCAGGGCGGCCAGCACCACCAGCAGCAGGGTGGGGACGACGATGATCACGCTTGGGGCCCGGAATTTATTATAGGCCGGGAGGACTTTCAGCAGGAAGCTGTTGAAGCTGAGGAAATACATCCCCCAGCTCATCATGAGCGTGACGACGGCTGCCGCGAGGATCCACCATTTGTGTTTGCCGTCGAGGAGGAAGAACCCGAGGAGGGCAAACAGGACGATGACGGCGCCGGCATAGGCGGGGCCTGCCGTGGTGCCGATGCCGCCCCAATAGCTGTTTGGGGAAAGCTGCTGGGCGAGCTGCTGCGGCATGCTCTGAAGGGCGTTCATCGTTTTGGAATCATCCGCGGTTATCTGCGGATCGTAATCGCTGCCGCCATAGATCTTGGGTACGAGCAGGGTGAAGGCCTCGGTCTTGTACATGCTGTAGCTCAGTGCGTAGTCCTGGCTGAGACCTGTTTTTGTGACGGCGCCGCCGGGTGTGGCCAGATCGCTCCCGCCGCGGAGGGAAGCCTTTGCATAGTCGGCGGTGGTGAAGATGACCACCGCGTTGCAGGCGATGCCGAGGAGTCCCCCGATGGCGCCCAGCACCACTACTTTTCCAAGATGTTTATAGTCTTTTTCTTTTATCCAGCGCAGGAGATAGGCGAGGGTCATGAAGCCGGCGGCGATCAGCCCATAGTAAAGGATCTGCGGGTGGTTGGCGGCGATGTACAAGGCGGTGAAGAGGGCGAGAGCCACGGTTCCCAGCCAATATTTTTTCTCGTAGAGCAGGATCAGGGAGGCGAGGAAGGCGGGCATCACGGCGATGGCGTACATTTTCGTCGAGTGGCCCACTACCAGGATGGAGGGGTTATAGGTAGAGTAGGCATAGGCGAGACCGGTAATCATGCCGACATAGGGATTCAGTCCCAGTGCGAGGGCCAGGATATAAAAGCAGATGCAGGCCAGCAGGAAGAGGCCGGCCGGGTTGGGGAGGCCGAATGTGATGACCTTATAGATCAGATATTGCGGGGAGAAGGAAGGGGCATCCATGGCTACCTGGTAGGCGGGCATGCCGCTGTGGAGGCTTTCGGTCCAGAGGGGGAAATGGTCATGGGTCGCCTTGTACTCGAAGGAGTTCTGAGCCATGGCTTTCCAGCCTGCGGTATCGCCGGGAGCGAGGGTCTTGTGTTCTAAGATGGGGCTGCAGTAAATGAGAGCGACCAGGATGAACACCCCGATGGCGATAGCATGGGGGATTAGCGGGCGGTACCAGGACTTTTGCATGGGAGCAATATTACGTAAAAAAGGCTATGCAATGGTTTTCAGATAGTTTGGTTTTTGGGGATTAATTTCCGACGTCTGTGAGGGGCCTTTTTAGCGGCGTCCGGGGGGTGAAAGAAATTCGCCGGCCGCAGTGCGAATGTGTTAAAAAGCCCTACCTTTAATCCGGGCGGCGAACCGCTGCCTGCAAAGTCTAGCGATTGCATACCAACGTTTAACATTCTCACAGTTACTACCCGGGCCTGCCCGGGATTTTTCTTTAATTTCAGTCCATGGCAAAAGAATTTTATGAACTGTCCGCGAGTACGCCCCAGGGGCGGGCGGTGAGTATGGCCGGCTACCGGGGGAAGGTGGTGCTCGTTGTGAATACGGCGACGCAATGCGGGTTGACGCCGCAGTTTGCGGGGCTGGAGCGATTGCATCAGCAGTATAAGGATGCGGGGCTGGTGGTGCTGGGGTTCCCGTGTAACCAGTTTGGCGCGCAGGAGCCGTTGTCGAATGAGGAGATGGAGCAAACCTGCCTGATCAATCACGGAGTGACGTTTCCGTTATTCGGGAAATCGGAGGTCAACGGGCCGGTGACGAACCCCGTGTTCCGGTTTTTGAAAAAGAAGCTGGGTGGATTTTTCGGCAGCCGGATCAAATGGAATTTTACGAAGTTTCTGATCGACAGAGAGGGGCGGCCCGTGAGGCGGTATTCGCCGGTGACGAAGCCGGAGGCGATGGAGGGGGAGATCAGGAGGTTGCTGGGGCAACGATAATCTTTTTTGCTCGGGTGGTTCTTCATACAAGGAAATATTAAAGCCAATGATAGAAAAAGATGATTTATAAGCGACCCCCTTTAACTTTCGATGAATGGACTGCCGTCTCAAAACAAGCGACTTTCATTGAATTTGATTGGATCGGAATCGATAATCAAGGGAAAATTGGAGTTTTTTCCAGTGTTACCGTAGGCTACATCCCATCCAAGGTTTTTTATTCTTACGAAAGCTATGTTGTTTTGGAAAGTGTATTTGGCGATCTTCCGAAGATTACCGTTGCCAAACTTGCTACGAAGGAATCAGGTCGGAAGGACTATTGGGTAAATTGGGCGCAGAAGGGATTGTTTGCTTTTGATAATGAAGATGTCCATCGAAATCAACGATTGGACAGGTACGATCTGATTGCCGTTCCGGAAAAGGCGTTACTTTTTGACGGTGTTCCGGAAATTGGCGCCTGCGAAGATATAATTCCCAGATTCAACCTTGCATTTACTGGCGATATTTCGTTTAGTCAACTAAAGGAAACTGGGCTGTGACGGCGAATCGCTAAATGGCATATGTTTTGAGGCCGCCATCTTAAAATGATAGTATGAAAAGCTTGATTTACTTGCGAGCGGCGGGTTTCGCGGTTGCGCTGGCGGCGTGTGGGGGTAGGCAGCCGGAGAATGTGAAGACGGCGGAGATGGCGAATGCGGATAGTACGGCGCCGTCGAAGCAGGATTCGGAGTTCATGGTGAAGGCTGCGAGCGGAGAGCACTTAGAGGTGGTGCTGGGGCATCTGGCAGAGAGCAATGGGGCGAATCCGGGGGTTAAGCGTTTTGGAGAGATGATGGTGCAGGAACATAGCCAGGGAGAGGAGACATTTCGGGGGCTTGCGGCTTTGAAGCGCATAACCCTGCCGGATACGTTATCGGTTCAGCTGGAGGAGGAGCGGGCGAAGCTTGAGAAGAAGCATGGCGCCGCTTTTGACAAAGCATATGTCAAGATGATGGTGGACGGCCATAAAGAGGATATCAGCGAGTATCAGCATGCCGCGATAAATGGCAACGACCCCGATATAAAGGCGTTGGCCGCGGCGAATATTCCCATTCTGCAAATGCAGCTGGATTCCGTGCAGGATCTGACGATGGTGGTGGGTAAATAACCGCCGCCCTGGCGGGCGACGGTTATCGGGACTATTTTTCCAACTGTTCGAGCATTTCTTCCGTCAGCTCGATCTTTTCGGCCTCCATATTCTCTTCGAGGTGCTTCACGCTGGAAGTGCCGGGGATGAGGAGGTTGTTGGACGAGTGATAGAGCAGCCAGGCGAGGGCCACCTGGTGTGGGGTGGCGCCGATCTTTTTGGCGACGCGTTCGACGGAGGACATGGTGCTGAGATTACCGGCGTTGATCGGGTTCCACGGGATAAAGGCCTTTTCGGTGGTCTCGCAATATTGCAGCACCGATTCCCATTTGCGGTAGTCCTGGCTATATTTGTTTTGCACCGACACGACATCGATGTATTCTTCCGCCTTTTTTATTTCCTGTACACTTACTTCGGAGAGGCCGATATATTTAACCAGGCCTTCTTCCTGGACGCCCTGCAGGAATTCGAGGGTCTTCTCGAAGGGGACAGCGGGATCGATGCGATGCAGCTGGTACAGATCGATGCGATCCACATTGAGGCGGGCCAGGCTGCCTTCGAGGGCTTCCTTGAGGTGATCGGGCCGGGCGTTGACCTGCCATTGATTGGGGCCGGTGCGGAGGAAACCGCCTTTGGTCGCGATGACCAGTCCCTTCGGATAGGGATGGAGGGCTTCGGCGATCAGTTCTTCGGAGACGTTTGGTCCATAGCTGTCGGCGGTGTCGATGAAGTTGACGCCCAGCTCGACGGCGCGGCGGAGAACGCGGATGGCTTCGTCTTTATCTTTGGGTGGGCCCCAGATACCCTGACCGGTGATGCGCATGGCGCCATAACCCATCCGGCGGACCGTCAATTCACCGCCGAGCGTAAAGTCCTTTCGGAGGCTTAGTTTCGTAGTCATATGATTTTTGTTTTTAGTGTTATGTGCAGGAGAACAGCGAGTGCACGATCAACGCCCCAGTCATAGAAATTGTTCGCCGTGAATGCCCGGTTTGGATTAAATTCGTTAGGTAACCAAAGCGCTCCACATGAGAACCTGTTTTCCTGTTTTTACCTTTATTCTATCGAGCATCCTTTTATCAGGGGCCGTCCAGGCCCAGTCGCCGGGGGATAAGAAACCTTTGGACCCGACTGTTTATGACAAATGGGAGAGCATCGGAGAGCGGACCCTTTCGAATGACGGCAAATGGCTGGTTTATAGCATTACCCCGCAGGAAGGAGATGCCCGCCTGGTCATCCGGGGGACGGCGAACGACTATGCAAAAGAGATTCCACGAGGGACGGGAGCCACGATCACCGAGGATGGCCGGTTCGTCGTGTTTTTGATCCATCCTTTTTTTAAAGCCACCCGGGAAGCCCGCATCCGCAAGCGAACGCCTGATCAGATGCCCAAGGACAGCCTTTGCTGGCTCGAACTGGGAACCAATAACCTGGTGAAGATCCCCCGGGTCAGATCCTATAAGGTGGCCGACAAGAATGGCGAGTGGCTGGCCTATCTGCTGGAGAAACCGCTGCCCGCGAATGCGCCGGCGGATTCCGCGACCAGGCTAAAACTGCTAATGGCACGCGCCGACAGTCTAGCGCGGGTGGCCGACAGTCTCAAGCGTCAGGCGGCCGAGGTGGAAACAAAGGGTTGGAAGGCGGTCATGCCGGCCGGAGCCCGGGGACGTATGGGTGGTGAGGCAAGGGGCGCCGAAGGCGGGGCCGGCCGGGCCGGTGGGGCGGGGGAGACAACGGAGGAAGGCACCGAACTGGTCCTGTTGAACCTGCGCACGGGGACGGAGAAACGATTCCCGCTTACCAGTGAATATACCTTCAGCCCGCGCGGGAACACCCTGGTCATCGAGATGACGCGGCGGGTTGCCGATACCAATTCCAAGGCGGCCATTCTTTGGTTCAATACCGCCACCGGCAAGCAGGATACGGTGTTAAGAGGCTTTCATGATGCAAAGAACTATGCCCTCGACGAGGCCGGCGCGCAGCTGGTCTTTGTGGCGGAACGGGACAGCGTGCCGAAGGCGCTGGTCAAATTTTATCGCTGCTGGTATTATACGCCGGGGATGGACAGCGCGGTGGTCCGTGCCGACCGGAACAGCATTGCGGCTGCGCTGACGGCCAGCCCCAATCACCACGTGGCCGTGCCGACCGAACGGCTTGGGTTTACGGTCAGTGCGGACTTCGCCAACAGCTTCAGCAAGGACGGCAGCCGGCTTTATTTTGGGTTGGCGCCGATCCGGCCGCCAAAGGATACGGCGCTGGTGGATTTCGAGACGGCACGGCTGGATGTCTGGAATTATAACGACGATTATCTGTCCCCGCAACAGCTGGTGCAAGTCAACAATGAATTAAAGCGCAGCTACCTCGCCGTGATACCCAGGGACGAGAACCGGATGATCCCGCTTGGGGATGCGGATTGTGAGACCGTGATCCCCGCGCAGGAGGGGAATGGCCGGTTTGCGCTGGGGATGAGCAGCCGGGGATATCGTATCCAGCAGCAGTGGGAGGAGAACGGCCTGCAGAAGCTGTATCTTATCAATATCCGGGATGGCAGCCGGCGGCTGATCCGGGACAAGGTGCGGGGTGGGGCGACGCTTTCGCCGGATGGGAACTATGTCCTCTGGTATGATTGGAAAGGCCGTAACTGGTATACGTATGCGATTGCCAATGGAAAAGTCACCAATATCACGGCGGGTATCCGCCTGCCGTTGTATGATGAGGACGATGATCATCCCGATGATCCGCCGCCGCATGGGACCATGGGTTGGCTGGATGGCGACAAGCGGGTATATGTCTATGACAGGTATGATATCTGGCAATGTGATCCGGCGGGGCAGGGCGCCCCGGTTTGTCTGACCCAGGGCATTGGCCGCCGGCATCTGTGGACCTTCCGTAATTTCCGGCTTGACGGTGAAGAACGCCGGGGACGCGGGGGCCGGTTTCTGCGACAGGACTCCGCGCTGCACGAAGGGCAACGGCTGGTACTGACGGTATTCGATCAGCGGGATATGTCGGCGGGGTATTTGTTTTACCCGATGGGTGGACGGTTTGCGCCCGATACAACGGTCCGGCTGACGGGGGCGTGGAGCTATACCGATTTCTTCAAGGCAAAGGAGGCGCCGGTGGTTGCTGCCCTGAAGGGGAGCTTTGACAAATCCTATGACATCTACATCGACGACAAGCGCTACAGCCATATCAATCCCCAGCAGGGGAATTACAACTGGCTCACGGTGGAATTGCATCACTGGAAGATGTTCGACGGGAAGATGAGCGAGGGTCTTCTGTATAAGCCGGAGAATTTCGACAGCACGAAGAAATACCCGATCATCTTTTATTTCTACGAACGGGATGTCCGGACGAGGTATGACTATATCGCTCCTCAACCGGTGCGGGCCTCGATCAATATCGCCTATTTTGTGAGCAACGGCTACCTGGTCTTCGACCCGAATATCTTCTACAAGACGGGGCAGCCGGGGGAGGATGCTTATAACTCCGTCATTTCGGCGGCGAAATACCTGTCGAAATTCAAATGGGTGGACACGACGAGGATGGGGCTGCAGGGGCATAGCTGGGGTGGGTACCAGGTGGCTTACCTTGTGACGCGTTCGCATCAATTTGCGGCGGCGGAGGCCGGCGCGCCGGTGGCGAATATGACCAGTGCCTATGGTGGTATCCGTTGGGAGACGGGGATCAGCCGGCAGTTCCAGTATGAGAGATCACAGAGCCGCATCGGCTATACCCTCTGGCAGCGGCCCGATCTCTATCTGAAGAACTCGCCGTTGTTTCGAGCCGACAAGGTGACGACGCCGCTGTTGATGATGCACAACGATGCCGATGGGGCTGTGCCCTGGTATCAGGGGATCGAATACTTCTCCGCGCTGCGGCGGCTGGGAAAGAAGACCTGGCTGATCGAGTATAACGGGGAAGGGCATGGACTGACTGAGCGGCGGGACCGGAAGGACTGGTCGATGCGGCTCGCGCAGTTTTTTGGCTATTATCTGAAGGGAGAGCATGTGCCCCGGTGGATGGTGGAGGGCGTTCCGGCGACGTTGAAGGGAATCGACTGGGGGCTTGGTGATGAATAGCGGCGGAAGACGGCGTAATGCGGCGGCGCCACCGGCGGAAGCTCGATGAACAGATTGTTAACCTAACAACTATACCATGTTCCGAAACTACTGGAAGGTAGCCATGCGCAGCCTTCTCAAAAGAAAGGGATTCACGCTTATCAATATCCTGGGGTTGGCGACGGGGATGGCCGTTTGCCTACTTATCGTGCTGTTCGTGAAGCATGAGCTGGGGTATGACCGCTGGGAGACCCATGGCGACCGTCTCTACCGGGTCGTTCTCGACCGGAAGTATCCCGAGCGGAAGACCTCCTATGCGATCATTCCTATTTCCGTGGGGCCGGCCATCCGGAAGGAGTTTCCGGAGGTGGAGGAGATGACGGGCTTTGGGGACTTCACGGGACAGAATGCCTTACTTGTGCGCATCGGTGAGAAGCGATTCGAAGAACACCATGTATTGACGGCCGACAGCACTTTTTTCCGGGTCTTTCCGATGCAGCTGTTACGGGGCGATGCGGCCACCGCGCTGGAGAAGCCCGGGATGGCGGTGTTGAACGAGAGTACCGCGATCCGCTTGTACGGGTCGGCGGCGGAGGCGATCGGCAAGGAGTTTGAGCTCGACCGGCAGCAGCGGTTCAGGATCACCGGGGTGTGCCGCGACGTGCCGGAGGATTCGCATATGACCTTTAACATCCTGCTTTCCGCGACTAGCTTTCCCTTTGGACGGCAGGTCAACTATACGGGGTTTTCCACCTATACTTACCTTCTTTTGAAGCCGAATGCTTCGGCGGCGGACCTGGAGGCCAAACTGCCGCAGGTCGTCAAGAAATATGTTGCGGGGGCTATCGAGCGGAATTTCGGGATGACCTTCGAGCAATTCACCGCGGCAGGAAACGGCTATCACTACTATCTGCAACCGGTGCGGAATATCCATCTCGATTCGGACCTCGAGGCGGAGCTGAAGCCCAACGGCAGCCGGCGGGCGGTGACCATCTTCGGGATCATCGCGGCGTTTATCCTGGGGATCGCCTGTATCAATTTTATCAATCTGTCGACGGCACGTTCGGTCGAACGCGCAAAAGAAGTGGGCATCCGTAAGACCTTCGGCTCCGGGAAGCAGAGCCTTGTTCTCCAGTTTCTGCTGGAGTCCACGCTGGTGAGTGTCTTTGGCGTCGTGCTGGCGTTGGGACTGGTCATCGTGGCGCTGCCTTTTTTCAACCGCCTTTCGGGGGAGACCCTTTCCGCTGGCACGCTGCTGACGCCCGTGACGATTCCCGCGCTGCTTGGATTCGGGGTGTTGGTCGGACTGGTCGCGGGGCTCTATCCGGCGGTGGTACTTTCGTCCTTCCAGCCGATCAAGGTGCTGAAGGGTAAGTTCCAATCCAATAAATATGGGATAGCGTTGCGCAACGGGCTTGTCGTTTTTCAGTTTGCCATTTCCATCGTGCTCATCATCTGCACCATCGTCGTCAACCGGCAGATGGGATATATGCTGGGGGATAAGCTGGGCTTTGTAAAGGACCATGTCATCGAGATCGAGCGAACGGATCTGCTCGGTACCCGGACGACGGCGTTTCGGAATGAGCTGGCGGATATTCCGGGAGTCGGGAAGATCGGCGGTACGTCGAGTATGCCGGGTGAGGGCGGTTTTTTCGGCATCTCCTGGCAGCCGGTAGGCTCACGGGAATCGATGACCGGACGGGGGATCATTGCGGATGCGACCTTTGCCGAGGCACTGGGTCTGTCGATAAAGGAAGGCCGGTTCTTCAGTAAGGCGTTTCCCACCGATTCGCTGGGTGTCGTCCTCAATGAGAAGGCTGTGACCGCGCTGGGGTTGAAAGAGCCGGTCATCGGCGCGCGGCTGACCACCACGAGCGAGAACTTCAATCCCAAACCCGATTCATTCTACACGTATACGGTGATCGGCGTGGTTCATGATTTTCACTATCAGAGTCTGCATCAGGCCATCAACCCGCTGGTATTTTCCAATGCGGCGAAATTTGGGGATGTTACAGGGGTAACGGCAGTGCGGATCAAAGGGGATCAATATGGGCCGGCGATTGCCGCCATGGCGCTGAAGTGGCGCGAATTCGTGCCGGATCATCCTTTTCATTATACCCTGCTGGACCAGACGCTGGCGGCGCAATACCGGCCGGAGCAGACCCTGCAGCGCATCTTTACGGTCTTCTCGGCGCTGGCCATTTTTATCGCCTGTATCGGGCTGCTGGGTTTGGCGGCCTATGCCACGCAGCAGCGGATCAGGGAGATCTGTATCCGCAAGGTGCTGGGGGCGAGGATAGGGACGATCGTCGGGCTTTTGTCGCGGGATTTTATCCGGATGGTGACCTTATCGGCCCTGATCGCCTTTCCGCTGGCCTGGCTGGCGATGCATTCCTGGCTGCAGGGATTTGCTTACCGGGTGGGGATCAGCTGGTGGATCTTTATACTGGCCTGGGTACTCTCGCTTCTGATCACGTTGCTGACCATCGGGTTTCAGGCGGTACGGGCGGCGGGTGTCAATCCGGTTAGTATCTTGCGGAGTGAATAAGCCGGTCCGCGGCTTTTGCATGCGGAGCGAATAAACAGTACGATATGAAGAAAAGCCGGTTAGAAGCGTTTAGCGATGGCGTTATTGCGATCATCATTACGATCATGGTCCTGGAACTGCATGTGCCGCATGGCGGCGAGCTGCGCGATCTGGGGCCGCTGGCGCCGGTGCTGAGCAGCTATGTACTCAGTTTTGTACTTGTGGGGATCTACTGGAACAATCACCATCACATGATGTATGCGGTGCAGCGGATAAATGGCGCGGTGCTTTGGGGCAACCTCCATCTTTTGTTTTGGCTGTCGCTGATGCCGTTTGCGACGGCCTGGATGGGGGAAAGTCATTTTGCGAAATGGCCGGTGGTCCTGTATGGGGGTGTGCTGATCATGAACGGCATTGCCTATACGATCCTTTGCCGGCTGCTGATAAAAGAATCGGGTCCGGGATCGCCGCTGGCGATTGCCCTTGGCAAGGATTGGAAGGGGAAGGTCTCGGTCGCTTCGTATGCCGTAGCCATCGTGCTTGCCTTTCTGAATCCCATGCTGGCGTTTGGGCTGTATGTGATCGTGGCGTTTCTCTGGTTTATCCCGGATCGAAGGATCGAGCGGAATGTCACCCGGATAGATAGTCCGGAGTAGGGGTGGGCGGGCAGGTGGCTGAAACGGAACAGCAATTGTATCGAAAACGAACGGTATCGTTGTCTTGGATGTTTGTAATTTGTTGATTAGCAGATGTGTAAAAAGGTGGTCGTCAATTTGCATCCTCCCGTAAAAAATCCTTTCATGATACGGAATTACCTGCTGACCGCCTGGCGGAATCTTCAGAAGAACAAATTCAATGCGGCGATCAATGTCATCGGACTTTCGGTGGCCTTTACCTGTTGTATCCTGCTTTTTTTGATGGTGCGTTATGAGTTTTCGTATGATTCGTTCCAGAAGAACGGCAAGCGGCTGTATCAGGTGTACAATTCTACGCAGAATCTTTCAGGTGAAGATAAGGGCGAGAGTTTTGGCATTCCCGCGGCACCGGCGTTCAAAAAGGAGATTGCGGGGGTTGTGGCGAGTACGGGGCTTGAATCCGCGGGGGCAGGTATCCGTTACAAGGGAAAAGAGGTGTATCAACGGCTGACCCTGGTAGACCCGGATTTTTTTACGATGTTCTCCTTCCCGATCGTGGCGGGTCGCGCGAATGCGCCGCTGGCCGGTGTGAATGATGTGGTTATCGCGCAGTCCACGGCGACGGCGCTTTTTGGGAAGGAAGACCCGATCGGGAAGCCGGTTGAGATCAAGGTGGTGGCGGAGTGGAAGGCGGTTACGGTGTCGGCGGTGATTGCCGATGCGCCGGAGAATTCGAGCATCAAATACAAGATCCTTGCCCGTACGGAGATCCGGGGCGACTATCCCGAACGGAAGAACAACTGGGATGCGCAGGATCATCCCGTTTTTGTACAGCTGGCGCCTACCGCTGTGACGGCGGCGGCGCAGAAAGATTTCCGGGCGCTTATAAAGCGGTATAAGCTTGTCGATGACAAACAAATGCAACAGCAGGGCAACGTGAAAGATGCGAATGGCGATTATATGGCGTTTGAGCTGGAATCGATGGCCGATGTGCATTTTGACGAGGAACTGACAGGTGGCAGCGCCATCAATAAGACCTATCTGTATACGCTGGTGCTCATCGCGATCGTGGTGATGGTGATCGCGTGTTTCAATTTCATCAATCTCAATGTGGCGCGGAGTTTTACCCGGGCGAAGGAAGTGGGCATCCGCAAGACGATCGGGGCGGGCCGGCGGCAGATCTATTTTCAGCTGTGGGCGGAGAGTTTGTTGCTTTTTATCATTGCGGTGGCGATCGCCGTGGTGGCTGCTTCGATGTTGCTGAAACCTTTTAACGACCTGTTTGCGGAGAAGCTGACCTTGTCGGTTCTGTTGCAGCCACTGGTGCTGGTGACCGTGTTTATCGCGGCTGTGGTGGTGTCCTTTCTGGCAGGCGGGTATCCGGCCTGGCTGGTGTCCCGGTTCAATACGGTTGAGGTCCTTAAGGGAAAGGTTTCGGTCCGGCGGAGCGGTTTGCTGCGCAACGGGCTTATCACTTTTCAATTCGTGCTGGCGAGTGCGCTGATCAGCGGGACGCTGGTTATTTACCGGCAGTTTTCTCATCTGCGATCCGCATCGCTGGGATATACCCAGGAATTGGTGATCAGTATCCCGGTCCGGAGTCCTGAGAAAGCCCAGAAGTATGCGGATTATCTGCGGATGTTTCTTGCTTCTCAGCCGTGGATGGCCGGTGTCACGGCCAGTCACATCAATATCGGGATCGGCGAGGATCACAGTATGAGCCATACCGGGATGGGATTTATGTATAAGGATAAGAGTATCGGGACGGCGGTGGTAAACGTGGACTATGATTTTCTTTCCGTTTTAGGGATGAAGGTCATCGCGGGCCGCGGTTTCAACAGGGATTTTGCCCATGACACGTCGGGCAAGGTGAACGATGTTATCGTTACCGAAAGCATGGCCCGGGAATTCGGGCTGAAAAATTTCAGGGATGTGGCGGGGTTGAACCTCTCTGCCGATACTTCCCTGCCGAACTGGAATATCGTCGGGATCATCCCGGATTTTCATATGTATTCGATGAACGAGAAAATGGCGCCCACTACGCTGATCTTAAACCGGCATGCCGGGCTGTCCTATCTCTTTGTCAAGGTCCGGACGACGAACCCGCGGGTTACGCTGGCAGAGGTGCAGGCCGCGTTCCACAAACTGGAGCCGGACAATGTGACGCCGCCTTCTTATCTCACCGAGAATACCGAACGCTGGTATGAGAAAGAGTCGAGGTTGTCTTCCATCTTTTTCTCCTCTGCCTTTATCGCGATCCTGCTTTCCTGTCTCGGGCTTTTTGCGATCGTTTCGCTGGTGATGGAACAGCGGCGGAAGGAGATCGGGGTCCGGAAGGTGCTGGGGGCAACGATCCCGTCGATCACGGGTCTGCTTTCGAAGGATTTTATCCGGTTGGTGGCGATCGCTTTTGTGATCTCGACGCCCGTGGCATGGTACTTCCTGAATCGCTGGCTGCAGAACTTCGAATACCACGTGGATGCTTCGTGGTGGATATTCGGGATCGCGGGGGTGCTGACGCTGGTTATCGCGTTGCTGACGGTGGGGATCCAGACCCTTCGGGCGGCGTTGTCGAACCCGGTGAAGTCATTGCGCAGCGAGTGAGTTGCTTCGCGGATAGGTGGCGGCGGTTACCAGGATGTTTTTAGCGTGAAGCCCCAGGTGCGCGGGTCGCCGAGATGGGCGGCGCCGAAGTCATAGGCGTATTCGATGTATTTTGTGTCGGTGAGGTTGCGGGCCCAGAACCAGAGTTCGAGGTGGGGGATGGTGATGCCGGCGCGGGCGTTGACGAGACTGTGGGGGGATTGGCCGATGGAATTGGCGAGATCGAAATATTCTTTTCCCAGATAGAACCATTCTCCATGGAGGATGAGATTGACGTGATGACGGGCGCTTAGCGGAAGGCTGTATTGCGGGCTGAACATCGAGGTCAGGTTCGGGGTATAGATCTGTTTTTTACCGGCGAGGTCGACGGCCTGGCCGTTCTCCGAAATATTCAGGGATTGATAGTGGGCGTCGGTATAACCAAAATTGTACGCGAGTGTGAGGCCGTTGACAGGATTGGCCTCGGCTTCGATCTCGATCCCTTTGCTGATCAGCTTCCCGGTGTTGCGGGTGACGGTGATGGCGCTGGGCAGGACCAGGGTCGGCACCTGGGCGTCGGTGATATGGGTGAGGAAGGCCGTTGCGTTGAGTAGGAGCCGGTGGTCCCACCAGGTATTCTTGATGCCGATCTCGATATTGTTGCTGTATTCCGGGTTATAGGGATAGAGCGGTGGCTGGGACGGATCGGGCGAGAGCTGGGTCAGCCCGCCGGGGCGGTAGCCGCGGCTATAGGTAGCGTAGAGGTTCGCATTTTTCGTTAGGGTATATTGGATCCCCGCTTTTGGGGAGAGTGCGCTGAAATGCAGGGCGGCGGAGGTGTCGGGTGTGGTGGTGATGGCGGTCTGGCCGTCGGGTTGATATTGTTCCGTCACGTCGAGATAACGGTGTTCATAGTCATAGCGCAGACCCGCGATCAACTGGAGCTTTTTTGTCACCGAATAGGAAACCTGGCCATAGGCGGCTACGCCGGTGTTCTTTCCTTTTGTGATATCGATGCCGGAGAAATTTGAATCGGGGACGCCGAGAAGGGCGGCATCCGTGCCATAGTGGGTGGCCTGTTTGTTCGGGTTGTACTGATGGAAGAAATAGGCGCCGGCCGTCCAGCTCAGCGGCGAAGAGTGGTGATCGGCGGAGCCGAGCCGAAACTCCTGGGTCAACACCTGCACGTTATTCCAGGAAGAGCCAAAATCATTGACGATGGTGACCCCGTCGATCGGGGAGAAATCGCCGTCGACCGAAGGCTGGTAATAGCGATGATTGTTTTGCCAGGCGGTGATCGAGGTGAAATTGGTGTTATCGCCGGAATGACTGATGGCAAGGGAGGCGTTGAGGGTATTGTCGATCATCTTCCCGATCGCGTTCTGATCCAGGTGGAAGGGATGGCTGAAGGCGTCGCTCACGCTTGTCGAAAGCGGGAAGGCGCCCCAGTTGCGGTTATTCTGATGCTTGACGTTGAGGGTGAGCGACCATGCCGCGCCGGGGAGATATTTGAGATAATAGTTGCCGGTAAGCGCTGACTGGCGATCGAAGGAACTGTTATTGAAATCGTTTGTATAGTACCCGTTGCGTTTGCCGTATACCCCTGAGGCGCCGAAAAACAGCTTGTTATTTACGAGGGGCGTGCGGATGCCGGCGGCATAGCGTTGCTGGCCATAGTTGCCTTCGTCGATCTGCGCGAAACCGCGGGTCGCGTTGGTGGGTTGTTTTGTGATGATGTTGATCACCCCGCCCATCGCATTGCGGCCGAAGAGAGTGCCCTGTGGGCCGCGGAGAACTTCGATACGCTGGATATCGTTCAGCTCCGGGATGTACGTGTCGAGGCTGAACTGGTTTACTCCGTCGACATAGGTGGCGACGGCGGGATCGTAGGAGGTGGTGGTAATGCCGCGGATGGAGGTGACGTTGCGGCCGTCGCCGGAATTGCCCGAATAGAGGTTGGGGACGAAGGCGGTGATGCCTTTTATATCCCAGAGGCGAAACTCCTCCACCTGTTTAGCGGAGATAGATGTAACGCTGACGGGGACCGTTTGCAATTGTGCCTCCTTTTTCTCGGCGGTGACGGTGACCGCGTCCAACCGGCTTCCGGCGTTCTGCAGGCGGAAACCGATATTTTCCATGGGATTTTCAAAGACCCCAAACGGCCGGTCCACGGTTGCATAGCCGACGGCGGAAATCTCAAATACATATTCCCCGGAAGGCATGGAGGGGATCCGCCAGTGGCCCGCGCTGTCGGTTACGACCGTGATCTCTGTGTTCAGTACATGGATCGTGGCCTGTGGAATAGGCTGGTTGGTGGTGTCGCTCAGGCTACCGGAGATCCGCATCTGGGCGGTTGCGCAGGAGAACAAAACAACGTGGAGGGCGAGGATCAGCGCGATGCGGATGGGTTTCATTTAGGCAGCGAGAATTTTTTTAAGGTTGTTGTAGCTTGTCGTGATGCTGGCAAAGGCGTCTTTGGGCATATCGTGCTCTACAAAAAAATGCTTCATGCCGGCGGTCTCAGCATTGGCGAAGATACGCTTAAAGTCGACAACCCCTGTCCCGACGGGAGCGGGGCCATCGCGCTTTGTATCGAGATCTTTTACATGCCACAGCGGGAACCGGCCGGGGTGTGCTTTGAAGAGCGCGACGGGATCGATGCCCGCCTTTGTCGCCCAGCAGAGATCGAGCTCCATTTTGATGTCGGGGTGCAGTTGCCGCAGGAAAATGTCATAAGGCGTCTCGCTGCCGGCTTTTGCAAATTCTTCGGTGTGGTTATGATAGCAGAGCGTGATGCCGGCTTTTTTACAAGCCTCGCCGGTCTCGTTGAGGATGACGATCGCGGCTTTTATCTCATCGGCGGTCTCCGTCGGAATATTGGCGCATACGAGGTAGGGGACTCCGCCTTCCGCGGCCTCGTCCACTAGCTGCTGCCTGTTTTCCTTCAGATTCCGCATCGGCGGGAAATGGATGGGTTGCCCTTTGGCGTCGAGCATCGGCTTTGCGTTGGCGGGCATCTTGAACGGTGCGCCCAGCACATGATGCGATTGCCAGGACATGCCGCTGTCTTTTACGAGGGCGGCGAATTGTTTTGGCTTCATGCCGTAGTAGCCGCCTTTCATACTAAAGGCGGACTCGATCTCCCGGTAGCCGATGGCTGAGATCTTTTTTAAGGTGCCGGCAACGTCGGCGTCGATGGTCGTGAAGAAAGTGAACAACTGTAACCCGATGGGATGCCGGCCTGCCGGGCCGCCGGCATTGTTGAAAAAGGCCTGGGCCTGTTTACCGATGGCGAGGCTGCCGATGGCGGCGGCGCCGGTGAGTTTGAGGAATTCTCTTCTATTTGACATCGTTTCTTATTTAGCGTTGAAGGTTAGTGACATTATTCCGCCGGAGATGGGCTCGGCGCCTTTGTAGACAAGATAGAGGATGTGCGGCTTGCCATCCGAAACGGCACTGATGGGGATCGTCGCCATCGCCATCTGCAGCGCAGCTTTATTCCCGGCTGATGGGGTTATGGAAGCCTTGCCCAGGGACTTGCCATCGGGGCTGTCCAGTCTTGCTTCGAAATGGAGGGGCATTTTTGGCGGCGCCTGCCAGCCGCAGGCCAGGGTGATCGACGACACGCCGCTGAGGTCGACGCTATCCGATGCGAACCAGCCTTCGCCGGCGGGGAAGATCATTATATTCCGGCCATTGTACTTAAAGGTGGTAAATCCCTTTGTCTTTTCCAGTCCGGTGAAGAAGAGTGTATTGCTGCGGAGGCTGAGGACCGTCTTGCCAGTGAGCGCTTTGATATTATTTCCGCCCTTATCCGTATAGCTTGCCGTGATGACCATGGAGCTGCCGGGTTTGGTATCTTTTGGCGGGGTGATGGCGCCGGTTGGCGGCAGGGATTTTTTCAGGGCTTCCTTGTTGCCCAGCGAGAGGATCCAGGTGACGATGGAATTGACGTCGCCCGGGGAGAGGCTGGGGTGCGCCGACATGGCTACATCGCCCCAGACACCGCTGCCGCCCTTGATGATCTTGTTGGTGAGGTAGCTGGCCGCCTTGGGGTCCTTCCGGTATTTCTGAGCTACGAGCAGGAAGGCGGGGCCGATGGATTTATCGGCTTCCTTATGACAGCTTTTACAGTCCAGCGTTTGCGTAAGCTGTTTGCCGCTGACGCTTGCTTGGCCCTGCTGGTGACCCATTGGCACGGCTGTCTTGTCATATCCCTGGATATAGTCGACCGAAACGTAGAGATTGGCCGGGTCGATCGTCGCGGTGTCGTTGTCCTTCACCGATACGGAATAGCCGACGGGCATACCGGGCAGGTAGAAGGATTTATTACCTCCTTTCAGCTGGATGGAGACTTTTGGTTCTTCGTTGCCGGCGTAGACGGGCACCCCCTCGCTTTTTGCCGTTGCGCCCTGATCATCCTTTGCTTCGACGGTTATCGTATAGTCACCGGCGGTAGAATAGGTGTAGTCGAGGGTAGGTTCGGCGGTTTGTTTTTTTGTGCCGTTGCCCAAATCCCAGGTGTAGGTGAGCTTGCCTTTCTCCGGGTCTCTTGCGGTGGCGGTGGCCTTCACGGCAAAGGGCAGGAGGCCGGAGGTCCTGTCGATGTCCACCGAGGAGACGACGGGGGCGAGGTTGCCGCGGATATAGTCGATGCGGGCCAGGCCGGCGTCGGGGTTTTGGGTGAACCAGCCGGTGCCGTACTCGAGCAGGTAGATCCTTCCGTCGGGGCCGACTTCCATATCGATGTCGGAGGACATTTTTACGCCGGGGGCGAAAGGCTCCATTTTATCGAAGTCGCCATTGGGGAGCATGGTCACGGCTTTCATCCAGCCCCGCATCCATTCATAGATGATGAGTTTGCCGTTGTAGTAATCGGGCAGCCGCGTCGAGTCCGGATACAGATCGGTGTAGTATACCGGGCCGGCCATCGCGTTACGGCCGCCTGTTCCCACCTCGGGGAAGTCGGGTGAGGGGCCATAGGGATACCAGATGAAGGCGGGATGGGCCGGCGGCAGATCGCGTAAGCCGGTGTTATTCCGGGAATCGTTGACCGGATGGGCCGGATCGAAGGCCGGACCGCTTTTCCCTGTTGCATAATCATATTCGTGATAGGCGTAGTTGTCCCCGACGAAAAGGGGCCAGCCGAAGAAACCGGCCTTGCGTGCCTGGTTGACCTCGTCATAACCGCGGGGACCGCGGGTGGCGAGGCTGTCGTCGTTGGCATCGGGTCCCACTTCGCCCCAATAGAGATTGCTGTTCTTCTGATCGACGGAAATGCGATAGGGATTTCTGTCGCCCATGACATAGATCTCGGGGCGGGTTTTTGCTTCTCCCTTTGGAAAGAGATTGCCGGGAGGAATATCGTAGCTGCCGTCGGGATTGACCTTTATCCGCATGATCTTTCCGCGGAGGTCGTTGGTATTGCCGGCGGAACGTCTTGCGTCATACTGCTGGTGACCCGGGAGATCGTTGAGGGGGGCGAAGCCGCTGTTGACATGTTTGGCGCCTTTCTCGTCGAAGGGGGTGGAGTTGTCCCCGGCGGAGAAATAGAGCAGCTTATCGGGACCGAAGGCGATGGAGCCGCCCGTATGACAGCAGATCTCGCGCTGTGCTTT
Source organism: Puia sp. (assembly GCF_036500295.1). Lineage (NCBI taxonomy): Bacteria > Pseudomonadati > Bacteroidota > Chitinophagia > Chitinophagales > Chitinophagaceae > Puia > Puia sp. The sequence continues at coordinate 40,748 of NZ_DASYCH010000140.1, forward strand.
TACCTCGAGAATCGTTTTTTCGGTGGCTTTGTCGAGGGTATCGTTCCTGAAGATGAAGCGGGAGAGGCGGTTGACCGAGCTGTCGGCTGGACTGTAGTAGATATAGACATAATTATTTGTGGCGAAGTCGGGGTCTTTTGCCAGTCCGAGCATCCCTTCCTCTGCGTTGACGCCGGGGGTGTGTAGGGTCTTGTAGTAGACGTCGAAGAGGCCCACCTGCTTCACCGTTTTTGTATCCTGTTTATAGAGTTTGATCCCGCCGCGGCGTTCGAGGATGAGGATGTCGAAATTGGGCAGGATGGTCATTTCGGTGGGTTCGAAGAGCTGGCCGGTGAAGAGCTGGGTCTTTACAAAGCGTTCTTCATCGGGTGGGATCTGAGTCTTTGCCTTCGCGTAGTCGACGGGGTTGTTGTCACCGATGGCGTATTGGATGCCGGCGAGGAAATGCTTGAGATAGTTCTCCTCGGTGTAGCTTTCTTTTGTGTGTCCCAGCTCGGTATAGAAGGCGCGGCCGCCGTCGTATTCGTGTTCCCAGGCCATGGGGTGGTCGCCCATTTTGTGACCCCCTTTATAGCTGCTTTCGTCGATGCTGAGCAGGACGTGGACGTCCTTGTTGAGTTCTTTATAACTATAGAATTCATCCCGGCGTTTCCATTGTTTGGGGAGGAATTGCGTGGCGGGGTTATTCGAGTCGACGACGTTGATCACTCCTTCCTGGATGTTGGGGAAGCTGTCATGGATGCCCGGGTGATCGAGGAAGTAGCCGCCTACCAGGCGGCCGTACCAATGCCAGTCATATTCCGCGTCCGCGGCGGCGTGGATGCCTACATACCCGCCTCCGGCCTGGATATAGCGTTCGAGGGCCACCCGCTGCCGGTAGCCGAGCATATCGCCGGTGGTGCTGAGGAAGACGACGGCGGAATACTTTTTCAGGCTGTCGTCGTTGAACCAGCCCGCGTCGGTGGTGGTGTCGACGTCGAAATTGTTCTGGGCTCCAAGTTTTTGGATGGCGATGTTGCCGTCGGCGATGGACTCGTGGTGGTAGCCGGCGGTCTTGCTAAAAACCAGGACGCGGGGCTTCCCGGCATGGTGGGTACAGGCGGCGAGGAAAAGGATCAGGAAAGCCGTGAGGTACAGGCTCTTCGAGGGCAGGCAATAGCCGTTCATGTGTGTAGTTTTAGTGCGCCGCCAGGGCGGCTTTGAATTTTCTTTATGTCGGTATGACACAATAATAGGATTATTTTCTCAGAATTCCCTTCCGACAGGAGGGTGGGGGAGTCGTTGGCGGAAAAGAGCGGATGGTTGGCGGTTTCGATTGAGCAAGTTTCGGGTTTTGGTGTGGGTTGGTTTGGGATATTTTTGTGGGATGAACGATCTATTCACTACTACGGATACGGTGGTCAACCTGCTGCCATTTGACGGGCATGCGGATTATTATGGGACCGTGATCGGGGCGGCAGAGGCCGGGAGTTATATGGACCGGATGATGGACGGTATCGAATGGCGCCATGACGAAGCGGTCATCTTTGGCCGGCATATTATTACCAAACGAAAAGTAGCGTGGTATGGCGACAGTGATTACGGGTACAAGTATTCCGGTGTCGTCCGGCAGGCGCTGCCCTGGACGGCGGAGCTTCTTGCCCTGAAGCTGCTGACGGAAGGATTGACGGGAGTACGATTCAACAGCTGTCTGCTGAACCTTTATCATGATGGCGAGGAGGGCATGGCCTGGCATAGCGACGATGAGAAGGACCTGGCGCCGGGTGGCGCGATCGCTTCTTTGAGTTTTGGGGTGGAGCGGCGGTTTCTGTTCCGGCATAAGCGAACGAGGCAACTGGTCGAGGTAACGCTTGCCGCGGGGAGTCTGCTGGTAATGAAGGGGGCTACGCAGGACCGGTGGCTGCATAGCCTGCCCAAGATGAAGCGGGTGAGCCGGCCGAGGGTGAATCTTACTTTTCGGATGATGAACAGGTGAATTAGGCTTTATTTAACGCCGGGGATTTAGCGCGGGGAATGTTTTTCACTAGTTTGATCTCCGATGAGGGAATATGTACCATTCGAGGTGGACAAACAAACCTGGAAGGACCTGGATCTCTTTGATCAGGGCCGGCGTGGACTGATCTTCCACCTGTTTAACAAAGTGAGGACCGTCGGCGGTGAAGACGCGCTGGAGCATCTGCTTCGGACGCCCTCGACGGTGCGGGCGGAATTGGAAGGGCGGAGGGATATCATTCGTTACTTCGCAGATAATGAGAGCGGGTGGCGGATCGACAAGGAGCAGCTGTTGGCGATAGAGCACTATCTCTCCTCGGGCATCGCGCTGTTCCCGGGCTTTTTTCCCGATGCGGGGATCTATACCCTGCGTAACCTGATAAAGGAGTCGCCACACTATTATACGGTGACCAATGGCGTGAGAAGGACGGCCGCGCTTTTGCGGTTTCTTTTTCAGCAGGCGCAGGGATGGCTGGAGAGCGATTGTCCCGAGGTGCTTGCCGACCGAGTGCTCGAACTGCTGGAACTGGTATTCGATTCAAGGGTTAAAGCCATTCTTTTTTCCCCCGAGCAGCCGCTTACCCTGAGGGAACTGGCGCGTTGCGATCATTTCTTCCGGGGAGCAGGCAGCGGCAGTGTACGCCGGATACTCGACAGCCTTTACGAGTGGGATGCGTATCAGGCGGTGGCGTACGCCTCACAGCAATACGAACTTTGTTTTCCGCATTACAGCGATGCGCCGGGGCCGAAGATCCAGGCGCAGGGATTGTTTCACCCGTTGGTGTCGAAGCCCGTGGCGAACGATTACCAGATGGGCGGAGAGGCGAATCTCTGTTTTATCAGCGGGGCCAATATGGCGGGGAAATCGACTTTTCTGAAATCGGTAGGGCTTGGGATCTATCTCTCGCATGTCGGCTTTCCGGTGCCGGCCCGGTATTGGGAGACCACATTGTTCAACGGGCTGATCACCACCGTCAACCTGGCCGATAATATCAGTCAGGGATATAGCCATTTCTACACCGAGGTCAGGCGGGTGAAAGAGGTAGTGTCGACCATCCGGGAAAAGAAGAAAATGGTCATCATCTTCGACGAACTGTTCCGGGGGACGAATGTCAAGGATGCCTCCGAAGCCTCCCTGCAGGTGATCGATGGGCTGGCGGGGGTTAGCGGGAGTCTGTTCCTGATCTCGACACATATTGTGGAGATCGCGATGGAGCTGCAGCGAAACCCGAATATCTTTTTCGCGTGTTTCGAGTCGACGATGGAGGGCGGCGTGCCGTGGTACAGCTATAAACTGCGGAGCGGGATCTCGAACGAACGGATGGGGATGCTGATCCTTAAAAATGAGGGGATCCTGGAGATGCTGGGAGAGATGAAGCGACGGTGAGTTTGGTCAGCTGCTGGCGGTATAGTTTGCCGATCGGGATCTCTTCGCCGTGGATCTCGACGTCGTTCTGGGTAAAAGCGGTGACCTTTTGGATGGCGATGATATAGGATCGATGGATACGCAGGAAGAGATGAGCCGGCAGCATTTCTTCGATCGAGCTGATCGACTTCTTCATAACGAGCGGTTTCTGGCCCACCCGGATGATCCGGCTATAATCCTTCAGACTTTCCACATAGACGATCTCGGCCAACTGTACTTTCACCATTTTCCGGTCGACCCGGAAATAGAGGAAGGGATCGGTCGACGCGGCGGCGTCTTCCGGCTTTTCGGCCATCGGCATCGCGGTATCCGTGAGCTTGTTTACGGCGCGGAGGAAGCGTTCGAAGGAGTAGGGCTTTAGCAGGTAGTCGACGGCGTTCAGTTCGAACCCTTCGAGGGCATAGTCTTTATGGGCCGTGGTAAAGATCACCTTTGGCGGATGACGCAGGGTCCGGACAAGTTCGGTTCCCAGTAGCCGCGGCATATTGATATCGAGGAAGAGGAGATCCACGGGATGCTGCTGCAGAAATTGCATTGCTTCGAGGGCGTTGTTGCAGGCGCCGATCAGTTCGAGGTTGCCGGTGTTCTCCAGGTAGGTCTGGAGTATCTTCAGCGCCGGGGGTTCGTCATCAACGATAAGACATCTGAGTTTCATAGTTAGCAGGGGTTGAAGTGAAAGGAATCGCGTCGAGCCCGATGGTCAGGGTAACCTGCCAGTCGTCTTCGTCGGCGGTGGATTTGAGGGTGTGGCCGGGATAAAGTAATTCCAATCTTTTCTGAACGTTGCCAAGACCCAGACCGCCGGTATGGCCGGTGGGGGCCTCCAGTATGTCGCGGCTATTGATCAGCTTGAAGTGGAGGGTATCGTCGGCTACGTGAAGATGAAGGCTGATCCAACTGATGCCCGCCCGTTCACCGATGCCGTGTTTGACGGCGTTCTCCACGAAGGGAAGCAACAGGAGCGGGGCGATCGTCTTGCCCGTGAGATCCCCGGTGAACTGCAGGCTGCAGTCGAGTCTTTCGCCGAACCGCATGCTTTCCAGGTGGAGATAGTTTTTTATGATGTCGATCTCCATCTCGAGGGGGATGCGGGGGGCATTGCATTCGTAGAGGATATAGCGAAGGAGGGAGGAAAGCTTTAATACGATCTGCGGCGCCTGGTCACTTTTTTCCAGGGAGAAGGCATAGAGGCTGTTAAGGGTGTTGAAGAGAAAATGGGGGTGCAGCTGGGACTTGAGGAGCTGGAGTTCGACGATCAGCTTTTCTTTCTCCAGCTGTTGTTGCTGTTCTTTTGCCTGGTACCATTGTTTGACCAGCTTGATGGTGACGGCGATCCAGCCGGTGCTGAAAAGGGCGTAGATGCTGTGAGGTAAATTCTCCGGAACCCAGAGCCGATCTCCTCCCGAATAGTGCAGGATGTAGACATCGGCTACGCGGAGATAGAAAAGGGTCACTGCCAGGATCGTGACGAATCCGATGATGGCGGCGGTCGGTTTGCCTTTCAGCACATAGCGGGGGAAGAGGAAGTAATTGAGGCTATAGACGAAGAGAAGATGGCCGGGAAGGAAGCCGATGCTGTTGGCCAGGGCTTGCAAGGGGGGACGGCCAAAGCGAAAGACGAAGTTGAAGAAGGTGAGGGCGGCCAGCCAGAAGAGGATGTGCAGGAGCACCCGTTGGCGGGATAGCTTTTTAAGAAATGTTATGTACATGAGTTCTGCCATGCCCTTCAATATCCAAAGCAATTTATTCAAAAAGAGGCGGAAAGCACAGGGAATGTTGCTTACTGTCGACGAAAATACCGTTTTGGTCGATGGATGGCGTCCCGGGGTGGTTTTGGCGGTTGGTCAGCGGTGAGCGGGCGACTGTCTCCCGGAACGGGTGGTTTGGCGATTGGGCGTTTCCAGCGGATTTTGGCGTAGTAGTTTTATGCCGATCAAATCGAATGATATGAAACGTCTTATGTTATTTCTTTTCGTGCTGGCCCTGGCAGGGGCGACGAGGGGATCTGCGGCGGGCCGGCCTGTGCCGGAGAATGGATTCTGGGTGATCATCACGTGGGAGACCGGTCCGGCTACGACTACTGTGAAATTCTATGATCTGAAGCAACAGCTGATCTATGTGGAGCACCTGGACGGGGTGAGGCTCGATGGAGCAAGCCGGCGGGTCTGCCGGATGTTGAGTAAGAGCCTGCGGACGGCGTTGGTTGCCTGGGAAGGTAGCGGGAGGATGACGAGTGATCAGGGGATCGTTGCGATGCGGATGAAATGAACTCTCTCGTATAGAGAGGTTTTTGCAAGGCCCGGGTGTTTTTACATCCGGGCTTGTTTTTTTGTCAATTGAAGAGGATTTCCTAACTTTCGATCCTACACCTGAGAGAGTTCGTAACGACTCAATACAATTCCATGTTAAAAAGTATGCTGCGGATCGCCGTGCGCCACTTGCGTAAACGCAAGGGTTATGCGGCGTTGAATATCCTTGGGCTTACCGTGGGTATCGCCTGTTGTCTGCTGATTTTCGAATATGTCGCGTATGAACGAAGCTATGAGCGGTTTAATCCCGTCGCCGACCGCGTCTTCCGGATCCAGAACGAGGAATTCCAGCATGGCAAGATGGTGGTTCCCTGCGCCTCTTCGATGCCTGCCCTCGGGCCGGCGTTGAAAAAGGAAATGCCCGAGGTGGAGAGTGTTTGCCGGCTGAACCGGCTGGGGATGATCCTGGGTAATGACGCGCGGAATGTCCGGTTCAAGGAGGATAAGGTCTATTTTGTCGATCCGGCGATGCTGCCCCTCTTCGATGTGCCCCTGGTGGAAGGTGATGCCCGGACGGCGTTGTCGGACCCGGGGAAGATCGTTCTGTCGGCGACGACGGCGAAGAAATATTTCGGCAGTGAGGACCCGCTTGGCAAGGTGTTGACCGCTCATGGCAGTGGGGGTACCCGGCCGATGGAGGTGTCGGGGGTATTCAAAGACTATCCCGGCAATTCCCATATCCAAATGGATGTCCTGGTCGCGTATAAAGAACGCAGCCGGATAAACGGGACCTATGGAACGGCCGACGACCCGATCGAGACGAGCTGGGGGTGGACGGATTTTTATACCTATGTATTGCTGAAGAAGGGCGTGGACGAGCGGAAGTTTGCCGCCAGGCTGCCGGCCCTTATGGACAGGCATTTCAACAACCTTCCTGAAAGGAAAGCCGACAATGACCGGTACCATCTTACGGTCATGCCGATGCGGGACATTCATCTGTATTCGCATTATACCGAGGAGATGGAGGCTAACGGCGATGGGCAGGCTGTGGCATTTTTGTTCCTGATCGCGTTCTTTATCGTCTGTATTGCCTGGATCAATTATATCAATCTTGCTACAGCGCGTTCGCTGGAACGTGCAAGGGAGGTAGGGGTGCGGAAGGTGCTTGGCGCCTTGCGGCATCAGCTGATCCGGCAGTTCATACTGGAGAGTCTTCTGCTTAATCTTTTGGCGCTTGTGATGGCCGTGGGGGTGGTGTTGGTGGTGAACCCGCTGTTCGGACAGCTGACGGGCCGGCCGCTGACGTCGGTGATCCGGCTGCCCACCAGGTATTGGATGTATTTTGCCGGGGTATTTATCGGCGGGACGCTGTTGTCCGGGGTTTATCCGGCGTTGGTCTTGTCGCGTTATCAGCCGGTGAAAGTCTTAAAAGGATTGTTCAAGAATGCGGCGGGCGGGCAATGGTTGCGGAAGGGATTGATTGTAGGGCAGTTTGCAGCCAGTATCATTCTTATTGCGGGGACGGTGATCGTCTATCGCCAGGTTTCGTATATGCAGAATCAGCAGCTTGGCGCCGATATCGATCAGACGCTGGTGGTGAAGGGCGCCGGCACCGGCATCCGCGACTCTGCGTACCGGAGTATCTTCCAGTCCTTTAAGAACGAGGTATTGCAGCTGCCGGGAGTCAAGAGCATGGCGGCCTCGTCGAATGTGATGGGGGAAGAGATCCTGTGGTCGACCGACTGGAATTGGATCGGGAATCCGGCCGGGAAGAAGAAAATAGAAAATTTTATGTTGGGGGTGGATGAGGATTTTGTGCCGGCGTATTCGATCCGGATGGCGGCGGGCCGGAATTTCTCCCGCTCGTTTCCTTCCGACAGCAAGGGGGTGTTGCTAAATGAGACGGCTGCCCGGGTTCTGGGATTCCCTTCGGCGCAGGCCGCGGTGGGCCAGCTGGTGGGTACGGGCTATGGGGACTATGACTCCCTGCATGTTGTGGGTGTCGTCGCGGATTTTCACAATGAGGGCTTGCAGAAGGCCATCCAGCCGTTGGTGTTGTTGCCGAACCGGGATGGGCGGGCCAACTATTCCATCAAGGTGCAGGCGGCCAATGCGGGAGGTACTGTTGCGGCTGTGAAGGCGATCTGGAACCGGCATTTTGCCGGCGATCCCTATAACTATTTTTTCCTTGATGAATTTTTTAGCCGGCAGTATGCCGAGAACCAGCGCTTTGGCGAGGTGTTTGGGCTTTTCGCGATGTTTGCCGTAGTGATCGCCTGCTTTGGGTTGCTGGGGCTCTCTGCCTACAATGTGCTGCAGCGGACCAAGGAGATCGGTATCCGCAAGGTGCTTGGGGCGTCTGTGAGCAGCCTGTTGTTTCTGTTGTCACGGGATTTTCTGATCCTGGTGGGGGTTGCTTTTGTCGTGGCTGTGCCGGTGACCTGGGTGGTGATGGATGGCTGGCTGCAGAGCTTTGCCTATCGCATCGGTATCTCCTGGTGGGTGTTTGGTGTGGCGGGGATGCTGGCGGTGACGGTGGCTTTTGTCACTGTCGGCGGGCAGGCGATGAAGGCGGCGTTGGGGAACCCTGTGCGGGCATTGCGTAGTGAATAAAAGCTTATGATACCAACTTTTTGGAAAGTAGCCATCCGCAATCTTTTGAAACGGCGGATGAGTACGCTGATCCATGTTACGGGACTTGCCGTGGGCTTCGCGTGCTGCATGCTTGTTCTGTTGTTCATCCACAGTGAAAGGGCTTTTGACAAGGGATTTGAGCGGGCTGGGGATATATACCGCATAACGTCCGATTTCAAGGATGGAAGCCGGGCACCGACGGTGGCTTTCCCATTTGGGACGCTGCTGCGGCAGGAGATCCCGGAGGTGGAAGCTGTGAGCCGGCTGGATGCCAAACGCAGCCCTTGTGTCATTAAGGTAATGGATGATACATCGGCCGTGCCCTATATGGAATGGTCGGGGTATTGGGTAGATGCGAATTTCTTCGATCTCCTTTCTTTTCATTTTCTTCAGGGGGATCGTCGGGCGGCGCTGGCGGCGCCGAATACGATCGTGCTGAGCGATACTGTAGCAAGGCGGCTTTTTCATGGCGGGTATCCCATCGGTAAAAGGGTGCGCGCAGGCGACGTCGTATATACGGTCTCCGGCGTTTTCCGTCAGGATATGCCGAATCATCTTGACGCCGGCTTCTTTGCCTCGAACAACAGTACGGGGATCCGGGAAGAGATGGCTCACGTACTCGACTGGGTGGGCGATCCCAACTACTACACGTATGTGCGGCTTAAACCCGGCAGCGATATCGCGCATGTTACCGAAGAATTGCATGCCTACACCACGCGTCATGCCCTCGCGTATATGAAACGGCGGGGGGAAGTGATGGTGAACGGCCTTCAGGCTCTGGGGGATATCCATCTGTATTCCGACCGGTATTCCGACTATCTGTCGCCCAAGCAGGGCAGTCTTCAATATCTCTATCTTCTTGCCAGCATTGCGGGGGCGATCCTGCTGCTGGGGTGCATTAATTATATGAATCTGTCCACTGCGGCGGCGTTGGACCGTGCCCGGGAGGTCGGGGTCCGGCGGGTGCTGGGGGCGGAAAAGCGGATGATCCGGAAACAATTCCTTTTGGAGACGTTGATGGTGTGTTTGCCGGCATTTCTGTTTGGGCTTGGACTGACCGCGGCTTTCCTGCCGGCGTTTAACGCTTTTACGCTTCAGCATTTGTCATTGCTCGATCCCGGGGCGATGACGGCGGTGCTTTTGCTGGTGCCGGTGGCGTTGGTGACGGGGTTACTGGCGGGAGTTTATCCGGCGATCTATCTATCGTCCTTCCAGCCTGTGAAGGTGTTGAAGGGAAAGATAAGCGACCCGGGGTCATTGCTGAGCATCCGCAAGGTTTTGGTGACGAGTCAGTTCATCGTTGCAACAGGGCTGCTTTTTTCGACGATCGTTATCTGGAAGCAGTTGCGATTCATGATGTCGGCAAAGACGGGTGTCGATGAAGAGCAACAACTTGTCTTCAATCTCAGCGACGCGCAGGCGTCGCGTAACAGTCCTTATTTTATGCAGGAGCTGGCCGCGAACCCGTCGATCCAGGCAGTGGCAGGCGCGGCAAGTCCGATGGTGTCGGGGAACATGAGCCTCTATCCCGCGGAGAAGAGCGTGAATGACAAGCAGGATATCTTTCTCAACCTGGTAGACGAGCACTATTTGTCGACCCTTGGGCTGCAGCTTCTCGCGGGCAGGAATTTCAACCCGCAGCTCTTTACTAATGCCGATATGCAGCAGGATATCGAGCGGGAGGATATCGGCCGGCAGGTGATCCTGAACGAGACGGCGGTGAAGACGCTGGGATATACGGTGGAGAATGCCGTGGGGCGGCAACTGGCACACGAGAACAATGGCGTCATCTACCACTATACTGTGGTAGGGGTGATGAAGGACTATCACTACTTTTCGATGCATAATGCCATCGGCGGGCTGGGGCTGATGCCGGTGAATTCCCGGCGCTTTGGGGCGGTGATCGCGAAGGTCCGGAGTCGCGATATGGATGCCGTGATGCGGTTTGCCTGGTCTAAGTGGAGAGGGATGAACGGAGACAGCCCGGTGAGCATGGATTTTTTGAGCCATATTTTCAGGTATGATTATGCTGCGGACCGGCGGGAGCAACAGATGATGAGCGCGTTTACGGTGATTGCGATCATTATTTCCTGTATGGGGGTGCTCGGGCTTGTGACGTATAGCCTGAGCCGGAAGGCAAAGGAGATCGGTATCCGGAAGGTGATTGGCGCGAGGGTGGGACATATCGTGTTGCTCTTCGTCCGGCAATATCTTTTGTTGGTGCTGGTGGCCAACGTGATCGCGGCGCCTTTGGGATGGGTGCTGATGCAGCGATGGCTGCAGGGATTTCCTTTCCGGATAGCTATCAGCTGGTGGATGTTCGCGGCGGCATTCGGGATGGGCTGCGTGGTGATGCTGGCGACCCTTGGGTTTAAGACCGTGAAGGCTGCGCTGAGCAATCCCATGATCGCATTACGGGGTGAGTGAGCGAATTTTGGAGGCAACGGCGGGCGGATCTATCTTTGGGATATGTTGATGAGAATGAGCAGGGTCGACCTTGTAAAGGGTGGGCTTATCATATTGGTCATCGCCGGTCATCTTCTGCCGGGAGAGTTTCATGCCAATCTTGCGCGTTGGATCATCTATTCTTTCCACATGCCTTTGTTTACCGCGGTGAGTGGCTATCTGTTCTCCTGGGAGAAGATGCGGGAATTCCGGTTTGCTGATGTTGTCCGCAAATACTGGCGCAGGCCGGTGTTACCCTGGCTGGTGGCGTTGGCCGTATATGCGGCGGTAGATACGGCTCCAGGGTCGCTGCTTTCGGCAGCGTATTGGGCGGGATTCCTGGGGCATTTCATCCGGCCTTTTTTTCATCTTTGGTTTATCGCAGCCTATCTTTTTTGGGTGTTGCTTAGCTGGGCGTTGCTGCATTTGCGGCTGTCATTGCCGTGGATATTGCTAACGGGGTCTTTGCTATCTTTTGGTTCGGAGCTATTGCGGCATTGGATACCGCCATTGACGGGAAATCATTTTTCGGGGGCCGATACCTTTCTTTATACGCTCCATCCCAACTATTATGTGTTCTTTGTGCTGGGCGGGTTTTTCCGGCGGTATAATGCGGGGTTATCGGTGGGATGGGTAGTTCCGGCGACACTGTTGTTGCTGACTGCCGAAGTGCTGCTTTTCTATTACCCTAATGAGCCTGCTGAGGCGGTGGTATTCTTTTTGTATAATTTCTGCCTGATCCGGCTGATGGTTGCATTTGTGGAGGGGAGGCCTTCCCGGCATTATCGCCTGCCGGAGTGGATTGGGGTCCATTCGCTGGCTATTTATCTCTGGCATGTACTGCCGCTGATCATCGTGTTCCGGCTCCATCTTGCCAGTGCCTTGCAATTCTATTTGCTGAATGCGGCGTTGATGACAGTGTTGTTTTTGGGGGTATGGATGACGGCGCGCATCAGGCAAAGGCTTCGCTGAGCGCTTTGTCGAGGGGGCAGTTGCCGGTATAGGTCTTGTCGATCACCTCCTGCAGGCGGCTTTTGACCAGGATCAGTTGTTCTATCTTCTGGTCGATGCGATCGATCTTGCGTTGGACATAGCGGATACCGCGTTGGGGTTCGAGTACGCCTTCTTCGAAGAGGATAAGCATGGCGAGGGTTTCCTGCAGGGTAAAACCGTATTCTTTTATTTGCCGGATGGCCAGGAGGCGTTTCAGCACGGAGTCGGGATAGTCTTTGAATTGATATTTGTCGCGGCCGGCGTCTTCAACGCGGATAAGGCCTCTTTTCTCGTAAAAACGGATCGTGTCCCGGGTAAATCCCGACAATTTTGACAGTTGGCCGATACGCATAATGGTATTTTTTACTTTTTTTTGAGCGCTGACGACTGTGGACTATACTCCAGCGTCTATGTTTGCTTCATCAAATTTAGGAAATATGGAAAAAATGCCGGTTTCGGACTATATCGTTCGGTTCAATGACTGCGATCCGCTGGGGCATCTCAACAATGCGCGGTATATCGATTATTTTTTGAATGCGCGGGAGGATCATCTGCGGGATCATTATGGGATCGACCTTCGCGAGTGGGCGTCGAGGGGGATCGGGTTTGTCGTGAGTTATCATGAGATCCGATATCTGCGGCCTGTGTTATATAATGACCGGGTGGCGATCCAGTCGGCGCTGATCGGGTGGGGGGAGAGTTGGTTGACGGTGGAGATGCTGATGTTTGATCTTGAGCGGAAGCAGTTGAAGGCGGTGATGTGGACGACGTTTACCCGGATCGATCCGCGGACAGGAAAGCGGGTTGCGCATCCGGAGGATTTTATGGAGTGGATCAACGGGACGCTGGTGGAGGGTGTTGACCTTGACCGGGGGGTTAATGGGAGGGTAGAGTCGTTAAGGACTACGGATTACTCGTGATCTCCGACTGGCTTTTCAGGACGGCATTCCCGGATTGCCGCCGGTGCAGCAAATTGACATAGTTGAGGGCAAGCCGGAGGCCATAGACCTCATAGGCTTTCTGCGCCCATTGGACGGCTCCGTCGACGTCGCCATCGATCTCGCTGATGATCGCCATGTTATAGCAGGCGCGGCCTGCTGCCTTGTGGGAAGGGCTGTTCGTCTCCTGCTGCCAGATCTTGCCCGCCCCCTCCCAGTTGCCGGTTTGAGCCATTCTTTTGGCGACGATGAAGTTCCCGTTGCCTCTCACATAGTAATAGCGCGAGACGCGGATGGAATAGGGGACGATGCGTGAAGCATACACCTGGCCTGCGTCCATCCCCGCCTCTTTCACGGCCCCTTTGCGGCTGGCGATAGCCGTGCCCGTGCCGACGGGATCGAGTAAGCGGGTATGGGTCGCGAGGTTCCGGGAAAGGACGTATTCGTCGAGGATATTGTGGGAGGTGGGGTCGTAGATGCGCCAACCGGTCTTTACCTGGGTATTTATGCTTACCCTTTGATCGAGAGCGGGTGTGCCGGCAATGGTGGTCAGCAGTCTCGCGGGACCGCCGCCGGCGCCAACACCCACGCCGGATTCGGCATCGAATAATTCCAATGAAAAGAGTAGGTCGGTATGGCTTTCACGGCAGATCCTTTCCACGGTGTCCCAGGGAAGGGAATTGGGGAATACGCCGGCGCCGAAGGACCGGAGGTCGAGGTTGTCGAGGGATCTTACGATGGTGAAGCGGTTGTTCTTTCGAAGTTCGTCCGTGAGGCCATAGACCGTAGCTTTGGCGCCTTCGGCCTGTAGGGTTTTGCTTTCGAATGAGACGGCTTTATGGATCGCGTCGATGGTTCGGTTCTCGTCGGCGGCACGGGTTCTGTTGACTACGGCTGCTGACTTTGCGTTGGGCGGGAGGCTCACCGGGGCCGGTACTGTGACGCTGAGGGACATCAGGTTGGTGGAGCTGCAGGAATAGCAAAAGATGGCTATTGTAGCACAGAAGGGGGCGAGCTTCATGAGGTGGCCGGTTTGGTGGATATTGGGGGTTTCCTCGCTCAAAACGGATATCGGAGCCCTTTATTATCCATCCGGCCGGTTTACAGGGTCCTTTTCACGTAATGATGCGCAACGTGTCCTGGCTTAATCGTCTTCGAATCGACAAGTTGCAATTGTAAACTCTCCGGCATAGCGATCCCCTCCATCAGTCGTCTGCCGCCTCCTGCAATCACCGGATGAATGACAAAATAAAATTCGTCAACCAGGTCAAGTTTGATCAGTTTTGAAGGCAGGGATACCCCGCCCAGTAACATGTTTTTGCCTTGTTGCTGTTTTAATCTAAGTATTTCCTCTTTAAGGTCCGTGCGGACAATTCTGGTATTCGGATCGGAGGTTTCCAACGATTTTGAGAAAACAACCTTTGCGACGGAATCAAAGGTTGTCGCGAATTCATTCGATACTTTTGACATCGATTGTTTTTTGGCGATATCAGGCCAAAAAGGGACCATTAATTCATAGGTTACACGCCCGTAGACGAGCAGATCGGAATCGCGAATGAGGTTCGTAAAATATTCGTGCAATTCTTCACTGGGGATCGCTTTGGTATGATCGAAGCAGCCATCAAGGGTCAGGTTGATCGCGTAAATTAATTTCCTCATTTGATCTCTTTGCGTTTTATGATCTTCAAATTAGTGAAATTTCGTCGTCTCCGGATGGGGTGCGAAAGGTAGTAAATGAAAAAAGCACCTGGGCGCGGTTTGCTTCCAAGTGCTTCATTTTCAGTGTCCCCGCACGGGCTCGAACCGTGGACCCGCTGATTAAGAGTCAGCTGCTCTACCAACTGAGCTACAGAGACATATCTCTTTATTGAGATTGGACGGCAAAATTACGGAAAAAGAGTAAATCAAGATCAAAATGGGCAAATTTTTTTGGACGAGGCGGGGTTCATGAAGTGGCCCGGTTGACGCGGCAGGAAAGCCATTCATCCCGAAGGGCCGCGGGGTCTTTTACCTGTGAAGCCAGCGAAGGTCAGAGGAGGGAATAACACTCTTTACTATGAACCGTTTCTGCTTATTGATCACCGTTATATGCATTTGGGATCGGGGGAGTCTGCAGTTTGCCGCATGGGCCGGACAGTAGATTGCGCAGCTATTTTTTGCAGACGCCGCAGGAGCCGCCTTGTTTTGCGCAATGCTTGCAGTAGTTGCAGTTCTTGCAGGCCTTGCAGTTTTTGGCGCCAGTGCAGGTGGCTTCGGGGTGGGTGAAACTGTAAACGGTGAGGGAGAGCAGGAAGGCGGAGGCGGTCAGGAGGAGGAGTCTTTTCATATCTTTAGGTTTAATACGATCAAGATATAGAATATGGCAGATACCATCAACTATGTTTTAGACCCGATTGGGTTTATCCGGAGCGGGTTACGGACCCGGGAGGACGCGCCGAGGCAAGGATTTGAAGGGGCGCCGGATGTCTGGCTGGAGCTCGCTGAGGCGGTTGCGCCGGCATTACAGGGAGTGGAAGTTGGCGACGAATTCGTCG
Organism: Puia sp.; assembly: GCF_036500295.1. Classification (NCBI taxonomy): domain Bacteria; kingdom Pseudomonadati; phylum Bacteroidota; class Chitinophagia; order Chitinophagales; family Chitinophagaceae; genus Puia; species Puia sp. The sequence continues at coordinate 55,959 of NZ_DASYCH010000140.1, forward strand.
TGATCACCTGGCCACCGGTGCATGAAATAAAAGGCGACGGGGACGGCGATAAGCAGCGAAATGCCGACAAGCCGAACGAAGTCGAGCGAGAGCAGCCGCCAGAGAAGTTATCGGATATGCTGGATATCCGGTTGGCGACGTGCTGGAGTTTCAGCAGCAGGATCAAGAAGTTGATGGAGGAGAATAAGAAGGAGTTGCACAATGCGGGGAGAAGGGATGGAGGAAGTTGATTATGACGAGGTTGAGCCCGGCCGGCCGGGTTTAAATAAATGGAAACGTATACTGCGGCGATAACGCGCCGGCGTCGATCCCAAATGTAAAATGCCCTTCAGCGTTGCCGAGGGGTATTTTGTTGTGCACGCAAGCTGGTTAATTCCCGCGTATAACCGGTTAATATCCGATCTGAATAATTGTTAAATTGACATTAATTTAGAATTGGACACACACATCCCCTGATCCTAACCGCCCGACGATTGCTCAGCCCAAGTTAAGTTCGTTGTAACTGGCTGAACGGGTATATTTTTCCCTACCCTATACTCATTCGGCATTTAAACCAACAAACACCATAAAGCTTAACTTTTATGAAAAAACTGCTATGCCTTCTCGTGCCTGCCATCGTAGGCCTGTTGATCGTGAAAGACTCCCTCGGTTCTCCACCATTGCCTCCCATTCACATTCAAGGTACGGTCCGCGACTTTCAAAACGGTCAGCCATTACAAGGTGTTACCGTGCGGGGGAAATTCAGCACGGCGACGACCGCAACCGATGCCAACGGGAAGTTCACCCTGGAAATACCGGATAACGAAACGACGCTCGTTATCTCCATGATCGGGTATACCCCACAGGAGATGACGATCGCGCGGCGCACCAGCTTTACCATCGAGATGAAACCCACCGCCAGCAACCTCAACGAAGTGGTGGTCGTAGGTTATGGTACGCAGAAGAAAGCGGACCTTACCAGCGCCGTCGCCAGCGTAAAAGCCGGGGACTTCGTTAAGGGGAATGTCATCGATGCAGGCCAGCTCATCCAGGGCAAGGTCGCCGGCGTGACCGTCAATGTCCCCAGCGGCGATCCTACCGGTAACTCTGTTATCATGCTGCGGGGGATCACCACCCTGGCCTCCGGTTCTCAGCCGCTGATCCTTATCGATGGAATTCCCGGCAACCTCAACACGGTGGCGCCGGAAGACATCGAGTCTGTCGACGTGCTGAAGGACGGTTCGGCTGCGGCCATCTATGGCACCCGTGGGACTAACGGGGTTATCCTCATTACGACCAAGCGGGCTTCCGGCCTCGCCGAACCGGTCATCGACTACAGCGGTAGCCTCAGCACCCAGCAGATCGTGAAGAAGCTGGACCTGCTTAATGCCGCGGATTACAAACGACTGGCGGCAGCCGGTTCCAACCGCATCGACTATGGCCACAGCACCGACTGGCTGAAGGAGGTCACCCGCACTCCGTTCACGCAGATCCATAATATCAGCCTCCGTGGCGGCACCAGCAAGACCAATTATGTAGCCGACGTCAACTACCGCGGTCTGCAGGGGATCTTCCTCAATTCCGATAACAAGACCTTCACCGGTCACCTGCAGATCAATCACAGTATGTTCGACGGCAAGCTGAAGGCCATGGCCGATATCGTCAGCTCGGAGAATAAATATTATACGACAGGTGACGGCACCGGCTTCAGCACCCTCACTTACCGTCAGGCGGTCATCCGCAACCCTACCGACCAGGTGAAGGACACCGCCGGCAACTGGCAGGAACGCAGCATTTATGTCTACCAGAATCCTGTCACCATGTTGCGGGAAAGCCACGGCGAGAACGACGCCACGAACACCCGATACAGCGGATCGTTGCTTTTCGAACCGATCAGCGGCCTGCGGTTCAAGGGGCTGGCTTCCACCACCCGTTACTATCAGACCCGGGGTTATACCGAGACCAAGAAGAATATCTCCAACACCCGCGACGGACGGAATGGCTATGCTTCCTATGGCGCGGCTACCGCTATCGACAACCTCATCGAGTTGACTGCCGAATATAACAAGCGATTCGGAGATCATGCCCTGACCCTCCTTGGCGGTTTCAGCTACCAGGACAATACCCACTCCAACTCCTGGATGCAGAACTGGGACTTCCCCACCGACGTTTTCGGTTGGGATAATATAGGAGCGGGTAATGCCCTCAAGGAAGGCCTGGCCGTCGAACATACCGACCGTGCCCATTCCAACCTCGTCGGCTTCTTTGGCCGGTTGAACTATAACTACCAGGAAAAATATCTCCTGCAGGCCAGCATCCGGCATGAGGGCTCCTCCAAGTTCGGGGCCAATCATAAATTCGGGAACTTCCCTGCGGTATCTGCGGGTTGGCGGCTCAGCAAAGAGGAGTTCATGAAGGGACAGACCCTGTTCAACGACCTGAAGATCCGCGCGGGGTATGGGATCACCGGTACGGCTCCGAGTGATGAATATGCCGCGTTGCCCCAGTTAGCGTACGGGGGATATACCCTTCAAAACGGCGTATGGGTCCCAGATCTGTCACCCAACCAGAACCCCAATCCTGACCTTAAATGGGAAAAGAAGACCGAGGTCAACATCGGGCTCGATTTCGCTCTTCTGAACAACCGGATCAGCGGTACCTTCGATTATTACAACCGGAAGACCCACGACATGCTCTACCAGTACAGCGTACCCACCCCTCCTTACCTGTATCCCACGATCACCGCCAATGTAGGGGTCATGCAGAACAAGGGGTGGGAGGTGATGTTGAACTTCGTACCGGTTACCAGCAAAGATTTCCAATGGAATGCCAGCATCTACGGATCACATAACGACAACCGGCTGGTTACGCTGTCCAATAGCCTTTACCAGACCACGGTCGATTATTTCGACGTCGGCTATACCGGCGAACCTATCCAGACCTCCACTCACCGCGTACAGATCGGCAAACCCATCGGCAACTTCTACGGATATAAAGTAGTCGACATCACCAACGACGGCAAATGGGTCTATGCTACAAACGACGGGAAGACGACGCTGGACAAGGACGCCAATAATAAGCAAATCCTCGGCAACGGCATCCCCAAGTACTACGCGGGGTTCAACAATAGCTTCCGGTATAAGAACCTGAGCCTGTCCGTTACCATGCGCGGGGCCTTTAAATTCCAGAACCTCAACTTCCAGCGCATGTACTACGAGAACCCGACCATCACTCAGTACAACAGCCTGCGCTCTGCCTACAATAAGGTGTTTGGAAAGACCCAGCTCAACGACGTGCTGGAATATACCAGCAATTATATCGAGAACGGCGATTACTGGAAGATCGACAACATTACGCTGGGATACAACTTCAATATGCATAACAACAAGATCATAAAGGTTCTTCGGGTTTATGCTTCAACCCTCAATACCGCGACGATCACCAAATACAAGGGGCTAGATCCCGAAGTGATGATCCAGGATCCCACGCAGCCATTGGCCTATGGGGACGATGGCCGTGACAAGTATCCCACTACCCGTACCTATACCATTGGCGTAAACCTGACATTCTAACCCATAAAGAACATTTATATGATCAAGAAGCTTTCCATATACACCCTGTTGTCCGGCCTGCTTTGCTTTGGCTGTACCAAGGTGGACAACATCCTTTATTCAACGATCGACTCGGATAAATTTATTCCGACCAAAGACGATGTGAATTCACTCGTGGGACCGGCCTACGCCACGCTCCGCGATCTCGAAATGGGCTGGGATGCCATGTATGATCTGGAAGAGATCTGCGCCGACGAACTGGTCATTCCCGCCCGGCCCAACGGCTGGGTAGACGGCGGCGTGTACAAGACGATGCATCTTCATACGTTCAACTCATTGCAACCGCATATCGAGACCGTATGGGCCGATTGCTACACCGGGATCACCAACTGTAACCGCGTCCTCTTTCAGATCGAATCCGGGAAGATCCCCGTTACCGACGGCAAGGACGCCATCCTCGCCGAGCTGCGGGCGCTGCGGGCGTTATATTACTACGAGCTTTGCGATAATTTCGGGAATGTCCCCCTCGTGACCAGCTATGAGGTCAAGGTTGGCGAACTTCCCAAACAGAATACCCGCAAGGAAGTGTACGATTTCATCTCGAGCGAACTGCATAGCACCATGCCTTTGCTTTCGCCCGTGGTAGACAAGTCCACTTATGGCAAGATGAACCGGTATGCCGCCTGGACGCTCCTGGCCAAATTGTATCTGAACGCCGAAGTCTACACCGGCACCCCTCAATGGGATAGCTGCCGCATCGCCTGCGACTCCGTGATCAACTCGAATAAGTATATCCTGGAAGCAAACCAGGAAGATGTCTTTAAAACGGACAATGAGAACTCGCAGGAGATCATCTTTGCCATTCCCTTCGATGAGAAATACGCCACCGGCTTCAACCTTGTCGAAAAGACCCTGCAGCCTATTTCGCAACATACGTATAACCTGCAGGCTTCGCCCTGGGGAGGCATCTGTGCGATCCCGCAGTTTATTAACACGTTCGATTCAAATGACAACCGGCTCAAGACGAACTGGATCCAGGGACCGCAATACGATGCCAATTCTGGTCAGCAACTGGGTTGTGAATATCCGCCGCTCTCTACCGCAGGCCACAAGCTGGAGTTCATCAACAGTCTGCCGGGTATCGACTCTTCGCAGGAGATCGACGGCTTCCGCCTTGGTAAGTACGAGTTCCGAATGAACGCGCTTTTCGATCTGAGCAACGACTGCCCCTTCTTCCGTTATGCCGATGTGCTGATGATGAAGGCTGAGGCGTTGCTGCGCACCGGCCAGGCCGATGATGCCGCGGCTATCGTGACACAGGTTCGTCAGCGAAGCTTCAAGGCCAACCCTATCAAGGCGACGGTTACCGGTGCCGCCCTGATCGCCGGCAGCGGTTACAAGTATGGGGTGGCTGTCAACGACAAGATCGCTGCACCGGAAGGTGGCGCCGATATCAAGTACGGCCGTTTTCTCGATGAGTTGGGTTGGGAGTTTGCTATGGAAGGACGTCGCCGGACCGACATGATCCGGTTTGGGGTGTTCACCAAGAAGTCGTGGTTGTCGCACCGGCCAAATGGAGATTTCCGGACGCTTTTTCCCATCCCGCAGGATGAGCTCGATAAGAACAATAATCTCAAACAAAATCCTGGATATTAACCTTAAATTGCGGCGGCGGCCCATCCGGGCCGCCGCTTTATCAATTGTTTACTATGTTGAAGATCTTGTTGAACGTTCTATTGGTTGTTGCTGTTTTGGCAGAGGGTGTAAACACCGTTAGCGCACAAAGTGGCGACCAGATACTGGATGGGATTGGCGAAACGGGAATGGTTGCCCGCTATGTTTTTGATGGAGATGCCAAAGATTGGTCCCGAAATAATTTGCACGCAAGACTTCAGGGAGACAAGACTGGATTTGTCGAGGACAACCGGTTTGGAAAAGTTCTGTCGCTGCCCGGGGACAGCAATGCTTTTGTTACGATTCCCGGAGAGGCGTTGACGGATCTGGAATCGCTCAGTATTTCCGGCTGGATTTACCTGAGGTCGAAACAACCTGGCCAATGCCTTTTTGATTTCGGCCGGGATGCCGCCGGGCACGGGGATGCCGCGTGGCACAAGGATGCCGCCGGGCACAACGATGCCGCGTGGCATTTTGGGGCAGTTCCTTCCGATGTAGAAGTAAATAAATGGGTTCATTTGGTGGTCGTGATGGATGTTTCTTCGGGTTCCGTGATCACTTATGTCGACAGCAAGCCGGTGGGTGAAGCCATGAAGCTCCCAAAGGAGCTGGCGGATATCTTCGGGAAGCAGCCGGGGGAACGACGGCTTTATATCGGAAGGTCAGCATCGCCCGGTGAGCCGTTTCTTAATGCGATGATCCATGATCTTCGGATCTATCGGGTTGCGTTGAGCCGCGTTCAGGTGGCCGGCATCTTCAACAATGCCGGGAGAAGAGGGGGCATCAATGCGGGGGTGGTCAATACGACGGGGAAACGGGCAGGGGATAGCTTGCCCTATTTTTCGCCAACCGAGGCGCAGCTTTATAACAGCTGGTTGGTGCAGGTGTCGGATGTGGAAGTGGAAACTTCTGTAGGAAATTTGCCGCGGCTGCCAAGTTATGTTCAAGGGACCTACAAGGATGTAATGAAGGGTAAGGGTCCGGCCGTGAGGGTACTGTGGCCCTTTGCAACGGACAATAGCGCCGTTCTTAGTCCGGGCCATTATACCATCACCGGACGGGTTGCCGGAACGGATTTCCACCCGAAGGCATTTGTAACGGTAAAAGCCTCCACGAAATCGACTACTCCGGGTTTGAAGCTGGCGGTGTTTGATCTGGGCAAGGTGTCTTTAAACACCGATGCTCGTGGCCACGCAACCCAATTTATCGAGAACCGGGATAAATTTATCAATGGGCTGGCTAAGACCGATCCTAACTCGTTTCTTTATATGTTCCGCCAGGCTTTTGGCCAGAAGCAACCGGAGGGCGCAACGCCGTTGGGCGTATGGGACAGCCGGGACACCAAACTAAGGGGGCATGCCACGGGTCATTATCTCTCGGCCATCGCCCAGGCCTACGCCGGTACAGGTTATGACAAAGCCCTTCAGGCTAATTTCGCCCAGAAAATGGAGTATATGGTGAATACACTCTATGATCTGTCGCGACTTTCGGGAAAACCGAAAGAAGCGGGCGGTGCGGCCGTAGCCGATCCGACGGCGGTGCCATATGGACCGGGGAAGACGACGTATAATTCCGACCTCAGCGATACGGGCATCCGAAACGACTATTGGAACTGGGGAGTAGGATTTATCAGCGCCTATCCACCGGATCAGTTTATCATGCTGGAAAAGGGAGCGAAATACGGCGGGCGTCCAAACTCAATCTGGGCGCCGTATTATACGTTGCATAAAATTTTAGCCGGTCTGCTGGATGTATATGAAGTAACCGGTAATAAAAAGGCGCTTGCCATCGCGACGGGGATGGGTGATTGGGTCTATGCGCGCCTGAGTCAATTGCCGAAGGATACCCTTATAAAGATGTGGAATACCTATATTGCCGGGGAGTATGGAGGCATGAATGAGGTGATGGCCCGGTTGTACCGGATCACGGGCAAACCGACTTACCTGAAGACGGCGCACCTGTTTGATAATGTCAGGGTATTCTTCGGGGATACCGTTCACTCCAATGGGCTGGCAAAAAATGTAGATATCTTCCGGGGACTGCATGCCAATCAGCATATCCCGCAGATCGTGGGGAGTATGGAGATGTACCGCGATTCCCACGATCCGGAATATTACAAGATAGCCGATAACTTTTGGTATAAAGCCGTCAACGACTATATGTATAGCATCGGCGGTGTTGCGGGCGCGCGGAATCCCAACAATGCGGAATGTTTTATCAGCCAGCCGGGAACCCTGTATGAAAATGGATTTGCTGCCGGTGGGCAAAATGAGACCTGTGCCACCTACAATATGCTGAAACTGACCGATGACCTTTTCCTTTTCGATCCGCGGGGAGCGTTGATGGACTACTATGAGCGGGCATTGTACAACGATATTCTGGCTTCTGTTGCGGAGAATAGCCCTGCCAATACGTATCATATCCCGCTAAGACCCGGGTCGATCAAGCAGTTTGGCAATCCGGATATGACGGGTTTTACCTGCTGTAATGGTACGGCGCTGGAGAGCAGCACGAAGCTGCAGAATTCGATCTACTTTAGAAGTATGGATGATCAGGCACTTTATGTCAACCTGTATATCCCTTCGACGCTGGAATGGACGGAGCGCCATATACGGGTAGAGCAGACGACCAACTATCCGAATGAGGACAACACGCGGCTGACGATCAGGGGTAGTGGAAAGTTGGATCTCCATGTGCGGGTGCCGGGATGGGCTACGAAGGGATTTTTTGTGAGGATCAACGGGAAGGAGCAGAAGGTCTCTGCTAAGCCGGGCAGTTATCTGAAAATAAGCCGGGTGTGGAAGGATGGCGACGTTTTAGAATTGAAGATGCCGTTTACTTTTCACCTGGATCCGGTGATGGATCAGCCGAATATTGCGAGTCTGTTTTATGGGCCGGTGTTGCTGGCGGCGCAGGAGCCGGAGGCGAGGAAGGACTGGAGGAAGATAACGCTTGATGCGGAGGATCTTGGGAAGACGATTAAGGGGGATCCCGAGAAGTTGGAGTTTACGGTTGGGGATGTGGTTTTTAAGCCGTTTTATGAGACGTATGGGAGGAGTTCGGTTTATTTGGATGTGCGGTTGAAGTGAGGGTGCAAAGATTGGATATAAATGAAAAAAGCACCTGAGAGGTGCTTTTTTTGTGGGAGTTGACCGGTTCGAAAGGCCGGCCCCAAAAGACATGGTCTCGCACGGCGTAAAACATGCAATTTTTACAATTTTATAGAAAGTCCACTGTTCAGAATATACTTGCCGTAACCGGCTTCAAAAAACAACCCTGCCCGTTGAGATAACCTGAGTCGTACCCCAAGCGCGAACTGGCGGGCCAGATCAGGCAAATCAGCCCCGGTGACAGCCACCTTGCTGCCAGTAGGATCAGTGTACTCCTGTTGCCAGGTATTGATGCCAATGGCCGTCCTTAGATAAGGAGTCACGGTAGCGCTTATCGGAAAATATCTTACCAGGTTGATCATAAAACTCCAGGCCTCTAGCCGGCCGGTAAAGTTGGGAGAGGAGGAGGAATAATAATCGTAATAAGGCGCGCTGACTACCCCATGCGCTACCATCACCCCAATACTCATCCTCCTGCTGAACTGATAATTCACAGAGCCTGTGATGACTCCTGATTGTGAACTATTGCCCCTGTTGATTCCGTAATAATCGGGGAGATAGTTTCTGTCGAGATCGGGAAACCCATAACCGACCGAAACATTGACGGTAGGTACAAATGGAGGCTGGTTCCTGTTTCGCTGACGCCTGGCCCTGGTAACAGGAGGTCTGACCGGTGGTGTTACTACTATAACCTGCGCGTCTACTCCTTCTGTGATTAGCAATACCGATATAACAGCGAGAAGACTGATCATTCTTGTCATATACATCATCCTTTTGAGTTTAATTTACCGGTGAAGAGATCAATGAAACCTTTGAACACCAGCTTGAGCGGATTGTTACCAATAAAGCCAGTGGTAATGCCATAAGAGGATTTTTCAGTTTCCGGTTGATAGGTTCTGAACAGCCTGTCCCAGATCATCAGTACGCCACCAAAGTTTTTGTCGATATAGATGGGATTTTTCCCATGGTGTACACGATGCGCAGAGGGACTGTCAATGAAGCCCTCCAGTCTACCCCATTTCCCGACGGCTTCCGTATGCATGAAAAACTGATACAACAGGTTGAGCCCATAGCTAAGGGCAATAAAGAAAGGGGGAAAACCTGTAAGGGCCAATGGAAGAAAGAAAAATGGACTGATCAATGCGGTCAGCCAGTTGAGACGATAGGAGGTGGTCAGGTTTATATAGGGACTTGAATGGTGGACGAGATGAAAAGCCCAGAGAGGCCGCCATTTATGGGAAAGCCGGTGAAACCAGTAATAAATAAAATCGACCAGGATAAAGCAGGCCGCAAATGTCCATTTCATAGCCGGCAGGTGTACCGGTGCGTAATAGGAGGCGCCCCGTAATATGAATAGCTGGTAGCCGGCAAAAAGGTATTTCAACAGTTGAAATCCTGCCAGGATAACGATATTGGCAAGGGTGTCTTTCACGCCATAGGCGTTCTTATCCTGCCGCCAGCTCCAGATGATCTCTGCCGTAATCAGCATTAGCAGGAAAATGCCGATCGCAATGGTATGCGCTCCGTGTTTCATGAGAATTTCTGTTTTAAATTATGATCCTGCAAGTATGACGCATCGCGGGACGAGATGTGAGGTAAAACACGGTGAGACGGGCAAAAAGAGGATTAGACCGGACTTGAGGTGTTCTTGAAGACCCTTTTTTTGATTTTCAGCGGAGAGGACAGTTGAGGGGAAAGAGGAAAAATAAGGACCACCGGTCGACCATTTCTGGCGATGTTAGGCACAATGTTAGGCACAAAAGAAAAAAGCACCTAACGATTGACCGTTAAGTGCTTCATTTTCTGAGTGGGAGTTGACGGGTTCGAACCGCCGACCCTCTGCTTGTAAGGCAGATGCTCTGAACCAGCTGAGCTAAACTCCCTTTTTTCCTTTAACAGATTGGTTTTCTGTAGAAAGGAGTGCAAAGATAAGGGGTAAACTGAAATTCATGAAATTTTTGTGGAATTTTTTCGTGGGGCGCCGGCCGGATGGCTAGGGCGCTTTCCAGGTATTATTATCGCGGTTTGCGTCGGGCAGCACGTGGTCGGGGTCGAGGGTAACGGCGGCGAGGGCTTGCGTCGCGGGGAAGCGGAGGGTGCGGGTGCCGGACTGCAGCCAGGTCTCGACGGGGAGGGCGATGCGTTGCCTGGTGCCGTCCTTCCAGGTGAGTTCGAGGGTGCAGGGGAAGGCCATGCGGTCGAGGAGGGCGATGGTGACCGCGACCTCGGAGGCCGAGGCGGTGCCGATGTTTTGAACGGACTGCACGGCGGCGTCGAAATTCCAATTATGGAGGAACCAGCCGCGCCAGAACCAGGAGAGGTCTTCGCCGGCTTCGTTGTCCATCATGCGGAAGAAATCGTGGGGACCGGGATGGCGGAAGGCCCAGCTTTGGATATAGCGGCGGAAGGCGTAGTCGAAACGTTCGGGCCCCAGGATCTGCTCGCGCAGCAGGACGAGGCCGAGGGCGGGCTTGAAATACACCATGGGATGACGGTATTTTTCGGGGATGCCGTCGGCGCGGGTCATCATCACCGGAGTCTGCGGGTCTTTGAGGGTAGGGAGGATCTCGTCGACAGGATTGCCGCCGCCGGGCGCATATTCGTCGTCGCGTTTGGGCGCGTATTCGCCCTTGTTGAAGAAGTCCGAGGCGTAGATGTCGATAAACGTGTTGAAGCCCTCATCCATCCAGGGATAGGTCCGTTCGTCGGAGCCGACGATCATGGGGAACCAGTTGTGGCCGATCTCATGCGCGGTAACCCAGAACAATACTTTGCCTTTATCGCCGATGCCATCGAAGACGATACCGGGGTATTCCATGCCGCCGGCGATGCCCGCTTCGTTGATGGCGGTGGGATAGGGGTAGACAAGCCACTTCTGCGAGAAATATTCGATCGACCCCTTGAGGTATTCCGTGGCACGGCCCCAGGCGTCCGCTCCGGCGCTTTCCACGGGATAGACCGACATGGCCAGGGACTTTTTCCCACCGGGAAGATTGACGCGGGCGGCGTCCCAGATATACGCGCGGGACGCACCAAAGGCGACGTCGCGGGTGTTGGCCATCCTGAAATGCCAGGTTAGGACACCGTTATGGGCGGGACGGGCAGCGGGATTGCCGATCTCGGCGGCATCGCGGATCATCACGGTCTGATCACTCGCACGGGCCTTCGCCAGGCGGCTCTGCTGCGCGGCGGTGAGCACCTCCTGCGGGTTGACCAGTTCACCCGAGCCGGCCACGATCATATCCCAGGGCACGGTGACGCGGTAGTCGAAGTCGCCATACTCATCGTAAAACTCCCCGCTACCCAGAAAGGGCAGGGTATTCCAGCCGTCGCGGTCGTCATAGACACACATCCGCGGATACCATTGGGCGATCTCGAAGATCTTGCCATTGGCGGTGGCGACATAGTCGGTGCGGTTGCCGAAGTCTCCGGGTATGGTATAGCGATAACGGATGAGGATGCTGATGCGGCCGCCCTTTGCCGCGAGGGGTTGCCTGAGGCGGATTTGCAACCGGGTATCGGTGATGCTATACTCCGCGTCGATGGTGGAGGTGCCCTGTTGCAGCTTTACGGATTGCAGCTGATAGCCCCCGGTATGACCGCCGGGCGTGGTGGTCGTATAAAAGTTGGAGCGGGCGTCGGACCGATAGGTCTGCTGGTCGAGATAGAGCCAGAGCGTATGCAGCGTATCGGGACTGTTATTGATATACCGGATGGCGGCGCTGCCTTCCAGTTGGTTTTTTGCCGTGTCGAGAGAAACGGACAGCGTGTAGTCGGCGCGGTTCTGCCAGTAAGCAGAGGATGGCGCGCCGTTGGCGCCGCGGGTGCTGAGATGAAGGCCGCCGTTAAATCCTGGCGCGAAGAGGGCCTGCGGATCGTAGACGCCGGAAGCGATCTGTTCGGGCAGCCCGGCGGCAGTCTGAGCGGTGGCAACGACGGCCGGGAAAACGACAGCGACGACAGCCACGATAGCGGCGAGTTTGCGAAGCCGGTTGGCGGGAGACAGTTTGCGCATGGAAAACGATTTTTCGAAGGCAAATCTATAGTATATTGTGCACATGGAAAATCTGAGTGGTTATTGCAAGGTCGTCGCTACCATGGACAAAGGCAACGTGCATGTCCATTACCACGACAACGAATATGGTTTCCCGATCGAAGACGACAATCATCTCTTTGCCCGGCTGATGCTCGAGATCAACCAGGCGGGGCTTTCGTGGACGACGATCCTCAATAAAAAGGATAATTTTTTCAAGGCTTTTGACAATTTCGATATCGATACCGTCGCGCGGTATGGCCAGAAGCAGAAGGACCGGCTGCTGGCGGATGCGGGGATCATCCGCAACCGGCTCAAGGTGGAAGCGGCGATCGAAAATGCTAAGAAGATAAAGTTGATCCAGAAGGAGTTTGGCTCGTTCAAGAACTGGCTCGACCATCATCATCCCCTGACCAGGGAAGAGTGGGTGAAGCTGTTTAAGAGTAACTTCCGGTTCACCGGCGGCGAGATCGTCGGCGAGTTCCTGATGAGCACGGGTTATCTGCCCGGGGCCCATGTGGAAGGCTGTGTTGTCTACAAGAAAGTGCTGAAGCATAAACCGGCCTGGGCCACAAAAAAGAAGAAATAGGTTTATGGCGAAGCAAAAAAAACGCTGGTTCCGTGGCGTATTCCTGGTATTGATCGCCTGGCCGGTGATCCATATGCTGTATGCCTGTTATGATGGGTTACATGCTTACAAGGGCAAGGCCGATATCGCGGTGGTGCTTGGCAACCATGTCTTTCCCGACAGTACGCTTTCGCCGGTATTGCAGGGACGGGTAGACAGGGCCTTGCAGCTATACCGCGACGGGCGGGTCCCGCGGATCATGGTCAGCGGCGGCAAAGGGCAACCGGAAATGGGCAGGCCGCCGGTTCCCGAGGGACTGGCGATGAAGCTTTACCTCGTCGCGCACGGAGTTCCGGCCGACCGGATCATCGAAGACAACGACGGAGAAAATACCTACCTGACGGCCAGGGATTTTCTGCCCGTGGCGGACAGTCTCCATATTCATTCCGCGATAGCCGTATCCAGTTTTTATCATCTTACCCGGACAAAATACATCATGCGGAAGGTGGGCTTCCACAACGTGCAGGGCGTCGCCTCCGGGAGTTTCTTTGCGGCCGATGTCTGGGGATTGGTCCGCGATTGTATCGCCTTTTACAAGTATGTCGTCGTGTACTAGTTGAGTTGTACAACGGGAAGGCGGTAGTGCAGGCCGTCGACCATGAACAATTCATCGATCTCGTACGACCAGTACTTGAAGAGCGGCGATTTGGAAAGATATTTTTCAACCGATTTTCTGTCTTCGGCCGAGAACGTGATCCAGACGCGCTGGGATTCCATCGTCACGACATAGTGATCGATGACGCCTTGCTCGATCAACTTGTTGATGTAGGTGCGGTGTGGTGGAACCAATGCTGCAAAGTCATCGTTCATTTCGAATTGTATGGTCACCTGGAATTTTCGCATAGCTGCTAAACAAAGATAACAAGAATCCGGCTCCATTGTTTAGTACGCGCCAAACCGCCCGGCGGTTGCCTGTCAGAGCTGCCAGTCGAGGATGCGGTTGGCCCATTCTTGCCGGTAGGGCGTGGTCACCTTGATATAGTTATCGGTGTAGCCTTCCATCATCGACGTTTTTACGTGTCCTTCCAGCAGCACTTTGCGCGTCTGGCCCTGATGGCGGCGGATGAAATCCTGCATTTTGCGGTAGGAGAGATTGCGGAGGATCTTGTTCCGCTCGTTGCGCACGGCAATGGGGACGACAGGGGTGATGTCGAGGGCTTTGGTGTTAGGGCGTTCGGAGTAGGTGAAGACGTGGAGATAGCTGACGTCGAGGTCGACCAGGAAATCGACGGTTTCGCGGAAGTGCTCGTCCATCTCGCCGGGGAAGCCGACGATAACATCGACGCCGATGGCGCAATGGGGCATGACACTTTTGATCCTGTGGACCCGTTCGGCATAGAGTTCCCGCTTGTAGCGGCGACGCATCCCGCCGAGGATATGATTGCTGCCGCTTTGCAGGGGGATGTGGAAATGGGGCATAAAACGCCGGCTGGCGGCCGTCCAGTCGATCATCTCGGGCGTGAGCAGGTTGGGTTCGATGGAAGAGATGCGAAACCGGTCGATGCCGTCGATGGTATCGAGCGCTTTTATCAGCTGAAAGAAGGTTTCGGTCGTCCCGGCGCCGTCCGGGACCCGCCCAAAATCGCCCAGATTGACCCCTGTGAGCACGATCTCCCGGACATCGCCCCTGTCTGACAGTTGCCGAACGGTTTGCACCGTCTTTGCGACGCTGTCGCTGCGGCTGGCGCCCCGGGCCATGGGGATGGTACAGAAAGCGCAGCTATAGTCGCAGCCGTCCTGGACCTTGAGAAAGGTACGGGTGCGGTCGCCGAGGGAGTAGGAGGGGTGGAAACCGGTGACAGATTCGATGTCACAGCTACAGATCTTCGCCGGGCCGCCGGGTACCAGGTCGTGCAGGTGCCGGGCGAGGTTGAACTTTTCGGCGGCGCCCAGGACGAGGTCGACACCAGGGATCGCGGCGATCTCGGCGGGTTTTAGCTGGGCATAGCAGCCCATGATCACCACTGAACTGTCCGGGGCCTGGCGGCGGATCCTACGGACAAGATACCGGCATTCCTTGTCGGCATTATCGGTTACGCTGCAGGTATTGATCACGTAGACGTCGGCCACCTCGTCAAAATCCTTCCGTACAAACCCTTCGTTCTCCAGCAGCCGGGAGATGCCCGAGGTCTCCGAGAAGTTGAGTTTGCACCCGAGGGTGTGGAAGGCGATTGTTTTATGGGATGAAGCGGCGTCCATACGGGATTAGCGGGCAAAGATACTATATTTGGCGATGCGCCGAGTCCTCCTATTCCCTGTAAGGGTGATCTACTGCCTTTACGCGCTGCTCCTGTTTATCACGGGGATGCTGTGTGTCCTGCCCTTTGTGGCTGTTTTTTCCCTGCAGGACGCCAGGCGTGGGGGAGACCGGATGTACCGGTTCTGCCGGTGGTGGGATGCCACCTGGCTGACGCTGATCGGTATCCGTCACCGGAACTCATATGAATCGGAGCCCGATCCCCGGCGTCAGTACATCTTTATCTCCAACCATATCAGCTATCTCGATATTCCCATGATCCTGCGGGCCGTTCCGCGGGACTCCCTGCGTATTTTGGGGAAGATAGAGACGGCCCGCATCCCCCTTTTCGGCTATATCTACAGCCGGGCCGTGGTGATGGTGGACCGGCGGAATGCCCAGGAGCGCAGCCGGAGCGTTCGGGAGCTGAAGAGTGTTCTGTCGATGGGGATATCGGTTTTCATTTTCCCCGAAGGGACTTTTAATGAGACGGGCCGGCCGCTGAAGGATTTTTATGACGGGGCATTCCGGATCGCCATCGAGACGCAGACGCCGTTGCAGCCGATCCTGTTCCTGGGGACCTATGAGCTGATGCATTACCGGAGTATCTTTTCGATACGGCCGGGACGGCTTGAGTCGGTGTTTTTACCGGCGGTGGAAGTGCAGGGCCTCCGGCTGGCCGATCTGCCGGAGTTGAAGGAACAGGTTTACCGGCAGATGGAAGCGGCGTTGCTCAGATATGGGGCACCGTGGGTGACCGATCGCGGGACCGGGGGCTGACAATAAAGCTGTAACTTTGCACCCCCATGTACGCGGAAGTCATCATACCCCTGGCATTGCCCAGGAATTACACCTGGAGCGTTCCTGAGCAATGGCGTGCCGTCATCCGGGAGGGGTGCCGCGTAGAGGTCGAACTGCGGAACAAGAAATATGCAGGCATCGTCAAGCGGCTGCATGATGAAAAGCCGTCAGCCTTCGAGCCAAAAGCGATCGGCAACGTGCTGGACAACGAACCCGTCATCCACCCCGCGCAGGGCAAACTCTGGGAATGGATCTCCAACTATTATCTCTGCAGCGAAGGCGAGGTGATGGCCGCGGCGCTGCCCGCGCATTTCAAACTGTCGAGTGAGACGATTCTTGTTTTTAATGAGGAGGCCGGCGAAGATCTCACGCATCTCGACAATGAAGAGTTTGTCGTGGCCGAGGCCCTGCAGATAAAAAAAGAACTGAAGCTGACCGATGTTCAGGAACTGCTGGATTCCTCACATGTCTATCCCGTGATCAAGCGGCTGATCGAAAAGAAGGTTTGTTTCGTATGGGAGTCGTTAAAAGAAACCTATAGCGCGAAGAAAGAGAATTATGTCGTGCTCAACCCCGAATTCAGCAATGAAGACCGGCTTGCCGACCTGCTCAACAACTGGAGCCGCGCCCCCAAGCAGATGGAATTGCTGCTGGCCTATCTACATCTAAGCAAGACCGAAGGCGATGTTACGCGGGCAGAACTGCTGAAGAAGGCCGGTGCTTCGGATGCGCAACTGAAGGGACTTGTCGACAAACAGATTGTCCGCATCGAGCAGCGGGTGGTGGACCGGATCCATTACCTGCCGAAAGATATCCGCATCGATTTCGAGCTGACCCCGGCCCAGCAGCTGGCTTTTGACGCCGTGAACACCGTCTTCGAGCAACGGGCGGTTTGTCTGCTCCACGGAGTGACGTCGAGCGGGAAGACCCTGGTGTATATCCGGCAGATGGAGCAGGTGATCCGCCGCGGGCAACAGGTGCTTTATCTGCTGCCCGAGATCGCGCTGACGGCGCAGATCATCCGCCGGCTCAAGCAGCATTTTGGCGGATATATCGGGATCTATCATTCGAAGTTCAGCCAGAACGAACGACTCGAGATCTGGAACAAGATCCGGACGGGGGAGCTGAAGATCATTCTGGGCGCCCGGTCCGCGTTGTTCCTGCCCTTCAGCGATCTGGGTCTTGTCATCGCCGACGAGGAACACGATCCTTCCTATAAGCAGCAGGAGCCGGCGCCGCGGTATCATGCGCGGGACAGCGCCATCTATTATGCTTCGCTTTTTGGGGCGAAGGTGTTGCTGGGCAGTGCGACGCCTTCGGTGGAGACGTATTATAATGCGACTACTGGCAAATATGGATTGGTGGAATTGATGGAGCGATTTGGAGCGGGAAAGCTGCCGCTCATAGAGATCGTCGATACGAAGGCGCTGCGGTTTGCCAGGAAGGTGGAGAAGAAGAAAGAGGAGGAGCCCTATAGCGGGGCGTCCTGGTTGACGGACCTGGAGAGCGGTGCGAGGAAGGCAGCCGGCGACCGGGTAGATCGGGATGCGGCAGAAGGCAGTGTACGGGGCAATTCGGCAGATGACCAGGAGGAGCGTGACCCCGCGACGGGGGCCAGGGATAACGGCAAACCCATCCTCAGCCCGGCGCTGCATGCCGCCATCGAACGGGCACTTGGAGTGGGCAAGCAGGTGATCCTCTTTCAGAACCGGCGGGGATATTCGCCTTATCAGGTCTGCGAGGTCTGCGGCTGGATCCCGCAATGCCGGTATTGCGATGTGTCGCTGAATTTTCACAAACTGACCAATAAGCTGCATTGTCATTATTGCGGCACCGTATATCCGCCCGTGCATACCTGCGCCGCCTGCGGCAACCACCGGTTTGTGCAGCGGAACTTTGGGACCGAACGCATCGAAGAATATCTGGAAGAAGTGTTTCCCAAGGCCAGGGTGGCGAGGATGGATGTCGACAGTGTGCGTGGCAAGACCGCGCATGACACGCTGATCCAGCAGTTTGAGCAGGGTCGGGTGGATATCCTTGTCGGGACGCAGATGGTCGTGAAGGGACTGGATTTCGAGAACGTGAGCGTGGTAGGCATCCTGGATGCCGACAGCCTGCTGCATTTTGCCGATTTCCGGGTCAACGAGCGGGCGTTTCAGATGATGGAACAGGTGAGCGGCCGGGCCGGCCGCAAGGACGGCGAAGGACTTGTCCTGATCCAGGTGGCGGATACCACCAACCCCGTCTTAGGCTATGTGCAGGCCCATGACTACGGCCATTTTTACCGGCAGGAGATCGCGGCGCGGCATCAATTCGGCTATCCGCCGTTTACCCGGGTCATCCGGGTGACCTTCCGGCACCGCGACAAGGAGGTGGTGCAGAGTGCGGCACAATTTTTTGCCAACAATATGAAAAAGGACTTCGGCGCCTGGCTGGTGGGGCCTGCCGAACCGGTGATCGGCCGGGTACGCAATCAATACCTGATGGAGCTGCTGCTCAAGCTGCCAAAAGATGGGCATACGATCGCGTTCGCCAAGCAGGTGATCCAGCAGCAGACGGCGATGGTACAGAATGCCAGACACTGGCGGAGCGTGGTGATCATCCCGGATGTGGACATGTTGTAGCCGGCGGCTTCCCCCGTTATTTTTTCTCCAGTACGAGCACTACCTTGGTGAAATCCGCGGCAGCATTGATTACTTTTTTAAAGTTATCGTAGTCGGCCAGCGGATACGCGGTTTGCTTATAGGTTTCGAGGATGTGGACGCGAAGCGTATCCCCTTCTATTTTGTATTCCGATACAAATCCCAGTACAGGATTTCCGCCGGCAGGGTATTCATGGCTTTCGACGAGATCGTCGGGGTTCTTCACTTTGTATCCGGCCGGAATGATGAAGTCGACAAAGCGTTCGAGCGTGTGTGGAAAAGCCACCTGTAACGGGAATTGCCGGGGTTTTTCCTGATACATTTCCTCCTGTTTGCCGATGACTCCCCCGATTTTCAGCAGCAGATTCCTGCCTGCATTTTCGAGCAGTCCTTCCGAGTGAATGGTTGCTTCCATGACAAAGGGTTTATCATCGGTGTAGCTCTCGAAATCCGCATTTTCCACGTTGGATGTGATGATCCGTTCGCTATTGGTAGTGGATCTGGCCATTTCTTTCAACATCGTACGCCGGTCATCGGGATTGGATAATGTATAGGCTGCCCGGTAGCCGATGGATAGATAGCCTGCCAGGGTTTCCCTGACCTTTGCGATGACGGTATCCGAAGCGGGGTCCAGCTGCAGCGAGACGTCGGTGCGATGATAGCTTTTTGTAACGTCTTCGAGCGGGACATTCCGGATAGCGGCAATGGCGGTGGTATAGTTGCCGATGGTTGTTGTCTGACAGTAAAAGGCGTCTTCGGCCCCCCAATAGGGATTGATCCAGGGATATCGGAATGTCGGCAGGGTGGGAGCGAGATATTTGCCGGTACCCGGGAAATAGAAGAGGATATCACTCGTATTGTTCCAATTTTCAAATGATCGGTCGATGACCAGCTCGTTTCGGTTACAGGTGAGAACGATCTGGTTGCCGACGCCCAGCTTTTGAAAGATGCCCGCATAGAGCCGGACGATCCCGTAGGTGCTGGCGATCTTGTTCTTTATCATCCATTCGATATTCGAAGCATTTTGCATGTCGATATCGTTGCGGCTGGTGAATTGTTTCTTGAGGTAGTTTTCTACCGCGATGATCTTTTGGCGGGCATCGGGAAGCTTTTGCCAGCCGTTGGCTTCGATGAGATCGCCGATCCGGTTCAGGTCTTTCTCGGTGAAGACCTCGTAGTTGCTGTGTATCCTTTGTGCTAACAGGTTCCAGGTATTGATCCGGGCCGAACCGTTTGAGTTGGCTTTGTTATAAGAAAGCCGGTACTCGATCCTTTTGAGGTTGGCATCATAGGCGGCATATTTCTCTTCTTCCGCGCCGGGAATGTCTTTTAACCGGATGTTGTAGGCCGTTGTTCCGGCATGACTGGTATCCGTGTCGATGCGGATGTCGCTGTTGTATCCTTTTAGCTGGAAGATCAGTCTCGATGGACAAAGGATCTGGAGACGGGCATCGAGGATCGGGAATTTTCCCTGTATCGTCTCCCGGCCAAAGTAGTCGGGTTTACGTCTGATGGTGTAGAAGTATTCCACTTCAGCGCCTTTTTCCAGGCCTTCCAGGGCGAAGATCTTGTATTTGCTGCCGTCCTCATCCTGGTAATCCTTCATGTTCTCTTTCCGTACCTCCATGATGACGCCGTTGGGGAGCACGGCTCGTGCCCGCATGTCGATGATGTCGGTGCTGTCGGTATAGCCCAGGTATACCTTATTAAACGATTCGATACCCTGGTCGTCATTGAGGTGGACGATCCGGTGAAAGCTGCGATATTCGCCGACCTTGTCGGCTCCTTCATCGATAAACTCAACGCGGCGGTTGTCGAGCAGGATGACAGCCGACTCTTTTTTTAATGGGTCGTTGATGGGGTGAAGAGCCGGTTTTTCGGTCCATTGTTCATGGATGATCGCAGGTTTCTGGGCGATGGCATCGAGGCCCAATAGCAGGGCCGACAGAAATATAAGGTTATTTTTCATGGGTTCTTTTGCAGGCTGACGGTTGAATGATAAAGGGGAAAGAGATTTTCGAGCACCTTGTTCCAGTCGGCGAACTGAGAGGGTTGGAGCAAAAGATGATCGTTGTCGAACTCCTGCGTGAAAATAAGCTGCCGGCCCCTCTTTTCATAATTCATCGTGAAACCCCAGACGGCGTTGTGATAGGTCTTACCGGGCGGCAGATAAGTTACCTCGTATCCGGCGGGGATATTGAGGATGACGACATATATGCGCTGCCCGTAGAAGGGGAATTCGATGGGCATGGTCCGTTTGGGGTAGTCGATCTCCTCGTGCAGGTATGACTTGAAGAGATTCATATTAATATACCATTCGCTACCGATCTGGCGGGCATAGTCCTGAAGAGTGAAATCGCCGGTCAGCCGGATATGGGCGTGATCGCCGCGGTCGCCGATGCGGAAGGAGTCGAGGTTGAATTTGTCCGAACCACGGCGAAAACGGGGCTTTAGCAGCTGATCGATCTCTTTTTCGTTGGAATAGATCAGCAGATCCTGCAGGATATTGGAATAATATCCATAGTGGTCGATGCAAATATGTCCTTTCAGCCCGCCGGCGGTGAGATCGATGGTCGTCGTATCGATGAGCCGGTTCATCTCTTTTGCCGGGATCGGCACGGTAAGGATCTTATAGGTGCTGTCGTCCATTGCGACCAGGGCCTGTTTGTCCTGGATGCCTGTGGAAGGCATCCCGAAGATGCAAAAAGGATCGGTCCCGTCGAGGAAGATATAGCGGTCATTCAGGCGGATCGTGCTGATCATGTGATTATCCACCAGCGGCAGCGGAGTTTCGGTATAGGTATAGGGAAGGCTTCGGGTGCCGATCCAGGTATACCAGGCGGGGATGCCGGCGGTGCGAAGCATCAGAGTCAGGATGCTGCTCATGTCCTTGCAATCACCAAACTTCCTCGTACAAACCAGGTTGGCATCCCTCGGGACAAATCCTTCCATACCCTGTTCGAAGGCGATGTATTTTATATTTTGTTGTACCCAGGCGTATATGTTGCGGGCCTTTCCCTCGGGATCAGGCGCATTTTTGCAAAGGGAATCTACAATATGCTGCAGTTCGGGTCCGGTTTCTTTGTTGATATCTTTCAGGTAGCCGAGGTAAAGATGGAAGAGATCGTCGGGGCTGCTGAGATACGGGATGGTCGTGCCGTGTTCGTCCACATATTTTTCGATATAGAAGACGACATGGGCGGCATACCAGCGGATGTCGGGGGCGTCATCATAAGGCCTGCCTGCCGCCACGCTATCCGCCTGAAAGGTATAGGTCGTCTCTCCGTGCCGGGTTTCGAGGGTAAACCGGATGCGCGCGGTATCGTTACCCTTCAGCAGATAACGGATCTGCATATCTTTTGGAAAGGTGATCTTGAGTTGGGAATGGATAACGGGGACTGCCCAAGAGAAGAAAAAAGGCGATAACAGATGCGGGTCTTTATCCAGCATGGTCGTCTCGAGGGTACCGATGGCTCCAGGCGCCAGAGCGGGAAAATCGAATGTGGTTTCTTTTACGTCATCATAAAAGATACTGTTGGATTTGCTGTCCGTCGTTTTGAAATTGGTGACTTTGATCTTTTTCGCGTCGGCCGTGAGCGTATACGCGGAGTACTGTTCCAACTGGTGAAATCCGCTGTGGGAGAATCCGAACCGGCTCATCCGGGAGTTTGCCTGCGCTGAAAGGTAGAGCAATTGCTGTTTTTCCTCGCTTTTTACGAGCGGCTGACCGTCCTTCAACGTTATCACATAATGAACGGAATGTTCCAGCATTACTTCCTGCTCGCCCGGGAATTTGCTTTCTATGGAACGCGTCTGGCCTTCGGAAGGCAGAGCGGGAAGGGCGCCGATGGCAAGAAGAAGAATATAAAAAAGGCGACTCATTTTTTTGCAGATAACAAGGTCCCAAAATAGTAATGATCTGTTTCCAGCAGGCGGCCATCGTCATCGAATAGCCGGGTCTCGCCGTTGGGTACATCGCAGTAATAATTCCACTCTTCCCTGACGATGCCTTTGTCATTGTATACGCGGTAGGGACCCTGAAGATCGTCGTGGACGTAGTTGGACGATATTTTGATCTTGCCGTTGGAATGATAGACGATATTTGCGCCCTCCGCGGCTCCGTTCTTCCAATGGATGACGGACCGCAGTTGTCCGTTGGTATAGTAGAAGCTTCGCTCACCGTCGAACACTCCTTCCCTGTATTCGAACGCGGCAGAAGGCTTGCCATTTGGGAAATAGGTTCTTATCTTGCCGGACTCGAAAGGAATGGGTATGGCGGGCACGAGACTGTCTTTGCTATCCAGGTAGGAATAGGCCACCGGATCACCATGGAGATAGGTCATCGCATAGATCAGGGTGCCATCGGGATCGTATTCTTTTGCGACCCCCTCTTTTTGGCCGTCCTTAAACGGCGTCACGGTCTCAATCTTACCATTCTCGAAATAGTCTGTCTGAATACCATCGAGGTCTCCCCGGACAAAGGATTCCGTCTCGCGAAGGGTACCGTTGGCGTAATAATATTTCCACAGACCGGTCTTTTCCCCAAAGGCATATTGACCTTCGGCGGCGGGTATACCGGAATGATACCAGGATTTATAACTGCTATCCTGCAGGCCTCGGGTATAATGGGCAAGCTCAGATGGCTTGCCGTCAAAATACCACTGGCGGTATGGCCCGGCCAGTTTGGATCGTTGATATTCGCCTTCGATGCGCGCCTGTCCATTGGCATAGGTCATGCGAAGCTTGCCCGTCCCGGTAGGGGAGCTGAAGCGGCTGAGCACCTTACCGGTGGTATCGTATAGCGTATATTCCGTCAGCCAGCCCGTTTTGAATTTGAGTTCAAAGGTCTTCCGGCCATCCGGCGCATAACTTGTTTTGTATCCATCCAGATCGTCGTCCAAATAATAGGAGCTATCCGTTATGTCGCCCATTTCATTGAAGTCGATCCAGTAGCCTTCGCTGCTACCCTGTCGATACCATCCTTGCTCCTGCAGTTGACCATGTCGGAAGTAGCTGCGATGATAGCCATCCATCTTTCCGGCAGAATACATGGTCTCGGTCCTTTTTATCCCGTCGGGATAGAAGGTGGCTGAAAGACCTTCCTGCCGGCCGCCAGCATACGCGTCGGTGCCAAATATCTTACCCGATTTGTAATAGGTGATCAGCGTATCGGTGATATCGTCATTGTCATTGTACGTCGCTTCCCAACGCTTTGAGCCATCGGGAGAATATTGTGTCAGCCGGATCGCTTTTTTGCTATTGTCGCGGATGGATTCACCGATCAATTTTCCGGCCTTATCATAATACTGGGCTTTTTGCAGGGACTTGCTATCGTAGTGGAGCAGGGCATATAGTTTGGCGTCCTCGTCAAAATATTTCGCGTCCCCGATCATCTTACCGGCTTTTACCGAATAGGTGGAGCTGACGGCCCCATTGTCATAATACTCCTCGCGGGTGCCATCGTTCTGGTCGTTGACGAAACTGGTCACCAGCTTTAGCCGGCCATTGGGATGCCACCATTTCCAGATCCCTTCCTGTTTCCCGGCTTTATATTCTCCCTGGCAAAGCAGCTGGCCGCCGGGATAGAATTTTTGATAGGTTCCTTCCGCATCGCCATTTTTATAACCCGTCAAGGCTTCCGTCGTCCCATATTTGGACAGGGACCTGGTGATGCCATCGAGCTTGCCGGCCTTGTACCGTTCGATCAGATTGGTGTCGCCGTTGTTCCTGAAGTAGATCTTTGTGCCCTCCGGTGATCCGTTATTGTAGCGGGTGAAGGTCCGGGGGGTGCCCACATAATAGAATGTGGCGGATTCGCCATCGAGAGAATCATTTTTGTACCAGGAATGGGAAGATGGCACGCCATTGGCGAAATAGTAGGTCTCTTCCCCTTCCTGCTTCCCATTGCGATAGAATTCCTTTCCCCGCGGACTGCCGTTGTAATAGTACCAGGTGAAGTTTCCCTCCCTGCCGCCGGTAGTATTATAACTACCCTTGCCTTTGAGATTGCCGGGGCCGTAATATAAGGTCCAGGGGCCCTCCCGCTTTTCTTCTTTTCGGTCATAGGCGCCATAACCGGTGAGATTGCCGTTCGACCGGCTCCACATCATGGTGTCCGTTTGTCTTTTGGCGTAGTTTAGCTCTCGGGTCGTGATGATCCTGTTGAGGTAATCGACCAGATCGGAAGTCAGGTCATCCAGGTCTTTCTTATGTTTTTTGATGTAGTCCTGAATGATGGGGACCTTGACGTCGAGAAAAATGCGGTTGACCAACACTTCGAAGCGATTGCCCGTATACACCGACTTAAACCAGGGGATATAGTATTGCATCCAGAAATCGTTGTCGTCTTCCCGGTATTCCATTTTTTCGAATAGGACCTGGATCTGGCGGGAGATGGGGTCATCCAGCTTCGGCAACGGAACGTAGCCCTTATTCAGCGCTATCCCCGATTGTACGATCTGCTCCAGCAACTGATAGCTTTCACCGGGCTCTTCCTTTCGACGGCTGACAACTGCCTGGACCGAGTCGAGGTTCCTGGCGATATTGTTCATCCATTGGATGCAGGAGGAGTGGAAACTGCCCTCGGGATCGAGGGTGAGATAACCTATGAAGCTCAGGAAGGCGGGGATCACCTTGCCCTGTTTGATCGCGCAGTAGCCCAACTTATAGTGACCGCTGTAGGAATAGGGATTGATCAGCAGGCATTGCTTGAAGACGGCTTCGGCTTCGGCAAACCGTTCGAGTTTGATGAGGGCTGAACCTTTATTCAGATAGAAAAGGGAAAAGGCGGGATATATCCGGATAGCGGAATCGTATATGCGGATCGCGTGTTCGCTGGAATCCCATTCGTTATAGATGTTGCCATATTGGTTGTACAGCCTGGGCTCCATTTCGGGGTCGGAGCCGAGCGCCAGGGCTTTTTTGGTATATTCGAGGGCTGCATTGAATTGGGTATCTTCGAGGTAGCTGGCGCCGATACCAAAGAGGCCTTTGACATAGTTGGTGTCGTTTTTGTCGATCTTCCGGTAGATGACGATGGCTTTCTTGTATTGTCCGGAATCGTAGAGCTTGTCGGCCTGCTGGAGGATGTCGCCTGATACGATCAGCGGATTATTTTCCTGGGCGTCCGTAGCCTGTGTCAGTGACAAGGCACAGGCAAGGATAATGAACAACTTGGTCATGAAGGGAGGTTAGGGGTGTTACTTTGACAATATACAGATATAACGAAAAAGTTACGCAAAAATATATACATGATGGTACTTAATGAGAACCAGTCTTTAAAGAGCTATAATACCTTTGGCATCGACGTGAGCGCGCGATGGCTGGCGCGGTTTGCTTCGGCCGATGAGCTGGGCGAGGTGGTGGACTGGGCGGGCAACCGGCGGCTACTGGTGCTGGGTGGGGGGAGCAACGTGCTGTTCACCGGTGATGTGGATGGCGTGGTGCTGCTGAATGAGGTGAAGGGGATCCAACTTTTGAACGAGGACGAAGACTATGTATATGTCCGCGCCGGGGCCGGGGAGAACTGGAACGGGCTCGTGCAGTATTGCATCGGCCGGGACTGGGCGGGGCTGGAGAACCTGTCGCTGATCCCGGGCAATGTCGGCGCGGCGCCCATGCAAAATATCGGCGCGTATGGAGTGGAGATCCGGGATGTGTTCTGGGAGCTGGAGGCCTGGAGTCTGGAGGAGCGGAGGGTGAAGACGTTTACATCCAGTGATTGCGAATTCGGGTACCGGGAGAGTGTGTTCAAGCGGCGGATGAAGGGGCAGTTTGTTATTCTGTCCGTCGTGCTGAGGCTGCGCAAAGAGCCCATCTTTCATACTTCGTATGGGGCACTCCGGGAGGAGCTGGCAGGCCGCGAGCTGAGCATCCGGGCTATTTCGGAGGCGGTGATCCGGATACGGCGTTCGAAGTTGCCTGATCCGGCGGAGATCGGGAATGCGGGGAGCTTTTTCAAGAACCCGACGGTGCCGGTGGCGGTGCATGAAGAATTGAAGGGGAAGTACCCCGGGATCGTTGCCTATCCGACGGAGGGTGGGGGAGTCAAGCTGGCGGCAGGCTGGCTGATCGAGCAGTGCGGCTGGAAGGGCTTCCGGCGGGGTGACGCGGGGGTACATGCGCGGCAGGCCCTGGTGCTGGTGAATTACGGCGGGGCCAGCGGTGGGGAGCTATTTGCGCTCAGTGAAGAGATCTTGCAGAGTGTCAGATTAAAATTTGGGGTGGAGCTGGAACGGGAGGTGAATATTTTATAATATTGGGGAATGCACCCCTACCTCCTCTTCGCACTGCTTTTTACGGGTATTCTTTCTTCTTACGGCCAGGATAATGCGCCACCGGCAGATCCGATTGCGCGCGATGCGATCTTCGCCGAGCTCGGCGGGGAGGGCATGATGCTTTCGGTCAATTACGACCGGCGGTTTACAAAAAGTAACGATGGATTTGGATTCCGGGTGGGGATCGGCTCCAATCTGGGAAGCCAGCCCACGATCGTCACGATCCCGATGGGGATCAACTGGCTGGCGGGCCACGGGGGGAATTTCATCGAATTCGGCGCGGGATTTACCGTGCTGGCGATGTCGGGGCTTGACTTCAATCACCGGTTTAACCTCGGCGATAAGACCTATATGAGTGATGTGCACAGTTTAATGGGAAACATGTCACTGGGCTACCGGCGGCAACCCAAACACGGCGGGCTTAACCTCCGCGCCGGCTTTACTCCGTTTGTCGGCGCCGGCGCGGCAGGTATTGTTCCTTATTTCAGTCTGGGATATTCGTTTTAAAGAACGGCGCCCGCCTTCGGCGGGCGCCGGAGAATTAATTAAAATCGTCGCTTTCGATGTCTTCGTCCTCATTGCCGAAGCCGCTGCCGGAAGAGCCCAGGTTGACCATCGATCCGATAAGGTCTTTGAACTCGATCTTTCCTTCCACCACTTTCTTACTGATCAGCGAATAGGCGGCCAGGCCGTGGAGAACAAACTCCATCAGCAGGGCGGCTTCGCGTTCGTTAACGTGTTTGAAGTATTTCTTAACGAGAGCGTGCAGTCCCTCCACTTTGTACAGCTGCTGGATCTTTTCCGCGTCGGGCGTGTTGAAGAAGAGGTTGAGATGGTTGCCCTTGTCGAACCAGTGGGTGACCGGCCGGAAGGGGTTGTCGTCACGGGCATCCGCTTTGCGTTTCTTCAGCGTATCGGGATTGGGGAAGTAGTTGATAAACTGTGAACGAAAGGCTTTCTCCAGCAGGTTAAAGGCCACCTGGTAGGGACCTTCCTGCTCCCCTTCGTAGACGAGTTCTATTTTCCCGGTGATGGAGGGGATGATGCCGACGAGATCGCTCATCCAGACCGGTGTCTCCTTTTCGTTGTTGAGGATGGCGCGGCGCTCGGCGGCGCTGACGGCGTTCTCGAAGGCGGCGATGGTCAACCGGGCGGAGACGCCGCTTTTCTTGTCGACGTATTCGCTGGTGCGGGCTTCGAAGGAAACCTGTTCGATGAGGCGTTTCACCAGATCGCTGATGATCACGCGGCCTTTTTGTTCTTCGTGGATATCCGCTTCCTGTTCGGTGATGGCCAGGGCCATTTCGATGGTGCGGGGGTAGTGGGTGAGGATCTGGCTTTCGATGCGGTCCTTGAGGGGCGTCACGATGGAGCCGCGGTTGGTATAGTCTTCCGGGTTAGCCGTAAAGACGAAGAGCATGTCGAGGGGCATGCGAAGTTTGAAGCCGCGGATCTGGATATCCCCTTCTTCTAAAATATTGAATAAGGAGACCTGTATACGAGCCTGTAAATCAGGTATTTCATTAATTACGAAAATGCCGCGATTGCTTTTTGGGATGATGCCGAAATGGATCACTTCTTCGTCGGCGAAGTTGAGACGGAGGTTGGCGGCCTTGATGGGGTCGATATCGCCGATGAGGTCGGCGACGCTGACGTCGGGGGTGGCCAGTTTTTCTCCGTAGCGGTCGCCGCGGGGCAGCCAGGAGATGGGGGTGTCATCGCCTTTTGTGGCGACGAGGTTGCGGGCGAATTTAGAGATCGGGCGGAAGGGATCGTCATTGATCTCGCTTCCGGTGACAAAGGGGACATATTCATCCAGGAGATCGACCATCTGGCGGGCCATACGGGTCTTGGCCTGTCCGCGGAGACCGAGGAACAGGATATTATGGCGGGAGAGCAGCGCCCGTTCTGTATCCGGGATAACCGAGTCCTCATAGCCAACAATACCCGGAAAAGTGTTTTCTTTGTTCTTCAGTTTGCGAATAAGATTTTCTCTTATCTCTTCTTTTACGGATCGGTTTTTATAGCCGGCTTTTTTCAGTTGTCCAAGTGTAGTGATCTTTGTTATGTCCATTTCCTTGTTTTAGTGTTTTCGCGCTAGTATACCGTTTTTCGCTTCCCGGATTCGAAGTCGCGGAAGATAAAGCTGCCGAGACGGTCGAGGGAGGCGAAGAAGGCCTTTCCATTATTTGTTTCCGTGAATTCGTTGACGAATCGTTGCAGATAGGGGTCGCTGGCGATCATGAACGTCGTGATGGGGATCTTTAGCTTCTTGCATTGCGCGGCCAGGTTGAGGCAGCGGGACGTGATCTTGCGGTCAAGGCCAAAGCTATTTTTGTAATACCGTTTCCCCACCTTCAAACAAGTAGGTTTCCCGTCGGTGATCATGAAGATCTGCTTGTTGGCATTGCGCCTGCGCCGAAGGATGTCCATGGCTAATTCGAGGCCTGCGACGGTGTTGGTGTGATAAGGGCCCACCTGCAGATAGGGAAGGTCTTTGATCTCTACCGGCCATGCGTCATTGCCGAAGACGACGATGTCCAGGGTGTCCTTGGGATATTTCGTGGTGATGAGTTCGCTAAGGGCCATGGCCACCTTTTTGGCGGGGGTGATCCGGTCCTCGCCATACAGGATCATGGAGTGTGAGATATCGATCATCAGCACGGTGGAGGTCTGGGCTTTGTAGTCCGTCTCCCGGATCTTCAGGTCGTCCTCCTGGATGTTAAAGGCTTCGATCCCATGGTTGATCTGCGCGTTGCGGATCGATTCGGTGAAGTCGATCTGCTCCAGCTGGTCGCCGAAGCGGAAGGGGCGGGTCTCGGGGTTGGCTTCGTCACCGCCACCGGGCTTGAAGGTATTGTGATTGCCCTGCTTTGTCTTTTTCAGCTTGCCGAAAATCTCTTCGAGCGAACGGCGGCGGATACCCTGTTCCGTTTTTGGGGTGATGGTGATCTCACCGGTCTGGTTGTTCTCGTCGATATAGCCTTTGTCTCTGAGGTCTTCGATAAAATCCCCCATGCCGTACTCGTCGTCGGTGAGTTGGTATTCTTTGTCCAGCTGATTCATCCATTGCAGCGCTTCGCCCACGTCTCCGTTGGTGTAGCTGAGCAGTTGCATGAAGACATCCAGCAGTTGGTCGAATTTGGGCTTGCCTTCGTCGTTAGGATCGTATCGTTTGAAGTGATGGCCTATCATTTGGTACAATTTACAGATTAAAAACAACTTATTCGATGAAATGGTTCTGTTGGAAATGGGTACAAAAAAACCCGCCGGAGCGGGTTTTTTCGAGTGTCTTACTTAGCAGGCTGTTGAACCTGTGGGGGTTTGCCGTGGCCGAATTGTCGATCCAGGTCGTCCAGTTGCATTAACATCTGGTAAGTGGTGAAGATATCCTGCGCTATGCTCCCTCCCTGGCGTTCGGAGAGATTTCCGCCTTTGCCCTGCAGGGCCATTTGGGCGTTGATGGCCAGTTGTTCGTTGGTCATATTCTCGCCGAGCGAAGCGTAGTATCGCATCTGCTGGCTCAGATCTTTTTTCAGGGAGGCGGCGACCTTTTGGGCCAGTTGCAGATCACCGGACTGGTAGCAGGCTGCCAGGAAGGTCATCGAGATGCGATCGTGCTGGTTACCGCGGTTGGAGGTCATCCCATACGGGAAGTTGGGTTCATAGACGTTCTTGTCGAAGTGTTCCAGCAGGTTGCGGGCAGAATCCTTCTTCCCTTCTTCGATGAGGCTCATCGCCAGCTGGGCGTGGGCGGCACGCAGGGTATTGAGATGGCGGCGGTTTTCCTCGTCGTAGTAGACGCCAGGTGTGGCAGCATTGCCAAAACTGAATTTGGTCATCATGTTGTTGTAGGCCACGGGGTTGTTGTAGAACCCTGCGTTGACGTTCTTGCCTTCCACCGGTACGAGGCGGCCGGCGAGGCCGTCCTGCCGGATGTATTTGGTCAGCCCGAGGTCTTCCAACTCGTAGGTCGAGTTGAAGCAGATGGGCCGTTGCCATTTATTGGCCGCGATGATGGCCAACACGGCCAGCTCATTCTTGAAAAGATAGTTCTTGTTCTTGGAGATGTCGAGGTGTAATTCGCTGACGATGCTGTCACCGGGCATTGCCGTGCCGTTGGCGCGGACGACATTGGCGTCCACGGGGACGGACAATTTGCGGGTGGGCAGGAAATTATAGACATCACCCTCGTCGGAGGAGGTCTGATAGCGCGAGTCATCGCTGCCGACGACATTCTTCAGGACGTCGTACAGATCGTAGTATTTGTTCGGGTCGAAACCGTTTAGCGCGTTGATGACGACGGCATCGCGGGTATTACCCTGGATCTGTTCGGGGGTGAAGAGCACGTCGGTGGGGGCGCTTTCGTTTATCTTATAACGTAACTGGTTGATATACCAATCGGTACCCAGCAGGCTATAGTTCATGACGCGGACGTCGGGGCGGATGCCCTCCACTTCCTGGGCGTACCAGAGGGGGTAGGTGTCGTTGTCGCCGAAGGAGAAGAGGATCGCGTTTGGCGGGCAGGATTCGAGATAGTCCTTACCGATGTCGCGGGCGAGGGTCTTCTTGCTCCGGTCGTGGTCATCCCATTCCTGGCTGCCCATCAGCATCGGTACGGCGAGGAAACAGAGACCGGCGGCGGCATAATTGGCCAGGCCGGCATTTCCTTTGAACGCGGCTTTTTCAAAAGTCTCTTTAACCCAGATGACGCCCAGCCCGATCCAGATGGCGAAGGCATAGCAGGCGCCGGCATAGGCGTAATCCCGTTCGCGCGGCTGGTAACCGGCCTGGTTGAGATAGACGACGATGGCGAAGCCGGTAAAGAAGAAGAGCAGTCCCGTGACCCAGAAATCTCCCTTGTTGCGGGTGGCCTGGAAGACCAGCCCGATCAGCCCGAGGATAAAGGGCAATAGGTACATGCGGTTATAGGACTTGTTGTTCTTGTGGATGGAGTCGGGCATGGCGCTTTGGTCGCCGTATAAAAAATTATCGATGAAAGGGATGCCGGTGATGGCATTACCGTCCCGGATGTTGCCGAAACCTTGCAGATCGTTTTGCTTGCCGGAGAAGTTCCACATAAAGTAACGGAGGAACATGACCCCGTTCTGGTATTTGAAGAAGTACCGGAAGTTGTCGAGCATGGTAGGGTTCTCGCCCTCGGCGATGCCGCCGAAATTGCGATAGCAGTCTACCTGGCCGCGGTCGTTGCCTCCGTCCCACATGCGCGGGAAGATATGCGAGGAGGGCGTATTGCCCCAATCGCTGCCATAGACCTTTCCGGCCACTTCGTATTTATCCTTTCCTTTTACATAGAGGGGGCCGGTCTCCACGCGGGGAGCGCGGTCCTGGAAGTCAGGGCCGTAGAGGATGGGCCAGTCGCCGTATTGGTCGCGGCTTAGGTAGCCCACGAGGCTGTTGGGGTTATCCACGTTGTACATGTCCACGCCCGGATTGGCATTGCTGCGGATAAGGGTGGTGAAATAGGTGGAATAGCCCAGGAGCATAAAGCCGAAACACCAGAGGGCGATCTTGAATTTTGGCAGGGCCTCTTTCTTTAAAATATACCCGGCCAGCCAGGCGACACCCAGGCCGATGATCAGCCGCAGGAAGCGTCCGCCGCCCGAGCCGCTGAAGAGGGCAGGGATCATGATGATCAGCACGAATGCGAAAAACCAGATGCGGAGGCG
Source organism: Puia sp. (assembly GCF_036500295.1). Taxonomy (NCBI): domain Bacteria; kingdom Pseudomonadati; phylum Bacteroidota; class Chitinophagia; order Chitinophagales; family Chitinophagaceae; genus Puia; species Puia sp. Next base: position 88,579 of record NZ_DASYCH010000140.1, read on the forward strand.
GTTGGCGGTAAGGGTCTCGCTTTTGAAGGTAAGTCCCCAGGCGAGAAGGGCGGCCAGCAGGAAGAAATAGACTCCGAAGCCCGTGAAGAAGGGCATGCCGAGCGAGTTGACAAAGAAGATATCGAGTGCGCCGGCGCCTTTGATGGTGTATTGGATCACGATGATCTGTACGATGCCGGTGACCAGGCAGCCGGTGAGAAAAGCGAGGATGGTCCCCCAGGTGGTGGGGCGGAAGCGTTTGAAGTAATAGACCATCACGATGGCGGGGATGGTCAGCAGGTTGAGCAGGTGGACCCCGATGGAAAGCCCCATCATGTAGAAGATGAAGACGATCCATTTGTCGGAACCCGCTTTCCCGGAATTGTGTTCCCATTTGAGAATCGCCCAGAAGACGAGGGCGGTGAAGAAGGCGGAGGAGGCGTATACTTCGCCTTCGACGGCGCTATACCAGAAAGAGTCGCAGAAGGTATAGGCGAGGGCGCCGACGACGCCGGCGGCCAGGATGGTAAAGGTCTGGCGGCTGTCGGGTTCGAGATCGGGATTGTAAGCTCCTACGGCTCCGCCGGCCTTGGGAGCACCCTGCATCACCAGCTTTCTGGCGAAGTGGGTGATGGTCCAGAACAGGAAAAGAATGGAGAGGCCGCTGGCGATGGCGCTCATGAAGTTGACACCGCGGGCGGCCGTGTGGGGATCGTCACCAAAGAGGATAATAAAGAAGCGGCCCATGAGTACGAACAGCGGGGCGCCGGGCGGGTGGGGGATCTGGAGCTTGTAGCAGCTGGAGACGAACTCTCCACAGTCCCAGAAGCTGCCGGTGGGCTCCATGGTCATGACAAAGACAGTGCAGGCGACGAGTCCCACGATCCAGCCGACGATGTTGTTTACTCTGTTAAAACGCATTGGTATTGAGAATTTTTCGCGGTAAAATTAAGGCTTTTCTGATGGGGCGGGCAGGCCCGGATTATTTTGTTTTTCGAGTTCGGCGATCTGCAGGATCATCCGGTAGGCGGACAGAATATCGTTGGCGAAATATTTTGTTTGGATATCGGAAAGATTACCGCCTTTCCCCTGCATCAGCATGTTGGCGTTGACGGCCAGCTGTTCGTCGCTCATGGGCGTTTCGCTGAACGAACCATAGTAGCGCATCTGCTGGGTAAGATCTTTTTTCAGCGACGCCGCCACTTTCTTCGCGAGCGGGAGGTCGCCCGCCATATAGCAGGCCTGCAGGAAGTCGAAGGAGAAATAATCGTGCAGGTTACCCTGGTTGGAAGTCATGCCATAGGGCATGTTCGATTCGAGCACATGGTGGTCATACTGCTCGAGGACGCGGCGGGCGGAGTCTTTCTTCCCGGCCATGGCGAGGCTCATCGCCACCTGGGCATGGGTGAACTTGATGCTGTTGAGATGACGGCGATTCTCTTCGTCATAGTAGACGCCGGGGACATTCGCATTTCCATAGGCGAATTTCTCCATGATCGTCTTATAGGCCGCGTCGTTGTCGACGTTGCTGCCTTCGATGGGGACCAGCTGATAGGTCATGCCGCGGAGCCGGACGTATTTATCCAGACCGAGGTTTTGGAGATCCTGGGGTGAGGTGAAGCAGATGGGTCTTTTCCACTTGCTGCCGGCGATGACGGCGAGCATGGCCAGATCGTTTTTCAGCAGGTAGCGGCGCTGATCCGGGATATCGATCTGCAACTGGGAGAGGACGCTGTCGCCGGGGTGGACGGCGCCTGTGCTGCGGGCCGCGGCGGAGTCCACCGGCAGGGTGAACTTATGGGTCGGTATGAGGTTGATGGTCGATCCGTTGTCCGCGGCGGTGCTGTAGCGCGGGTCGTCGCTGGCGACGACGTCTTTGAGTACCGAATAGAGATCGTAGTGTTTGGTCTGGTCGAAGCCGGGGACCTTATCGCTGAAATAGGCCACGTTGCGTTTGTCGCCCGCGATCTGTTCGGGGGTGAAGATGATATCGAAGGGGGCGTTCTCGTTGACTTTGTAGCGCAGCTGGTTCATATACCAGTCGGAACCCAGCAGGGTGTTCACCATGACGCGGACGTCGGGGCGGATGCCTTCGACCTCCTGTGCATACCAGAGAGGATAGGTGTCGTTGTCGCCAAAGGAGAAGAGGATGGCGTTTGGCGGACAGGACTCGAGATAATCTTTTGCCAGATCCCGGGGGAGGGTCTTTTTGCTGCGGTCATGGTCATCCCATTCCTGGCTGCCCATCAGCACCGGTACGGCCAGGAAGCAGAGGCCGGCGGCGGCGTAGTGGGCGAGAGCCGGTTGTTTCAGGAACCGGGTGAAATAATGGGCCGCGGCGAGGACGCCGAGTCCGATCCAGATGGCAAAGGCATATTCGGAGCCGGCGAAGGCGTAGTCCCTTTCACGGGGCTGGAGGCCGGCCTGGTTGAGATAGATGACGATGGCGAAGCCGGTGAAGAAGAAGAGCAGCCCGGTGATGACGAGATCGTTGCGGGAGCGGTAGGCCTGGAAGATGAGCCCGATGATCCCGAGGATCAGCGGGAGCATATACATGCGGTTGTAGGATTTGTTCTTTGCGTGGATGGTGTCCGGCAGCTTGCCCTGGTCGCCGAGGAAGGCGTTGTCGATAAACGGGATCCCGGTGATGGCGTTGCCGTCGCGGGGGTTGCCGAAGCCTTCGAGATCGTTCTGTTTTCCGGAGAAGTTCCACATAAAATACCGCAGGTACATCCACCAGTTTTGGTACGTGACGTAATAGCGGATATTGTTCGCCATGGTGGGATTGTCGCCATCGGCCACTCCGCCGAACGATTTGTAGGTGTCGACCTCATGGCGATCGTTCTGGGAGTTCCACATGCGGGGGAAGACATGGGAGGAGGGGGTGTTGCCCCAGTCCTGGACAAGCATCTTTCCTGCGACCTCATATTTGTCCTTTCCTTTTACATAGAGATCCGCGCCTTCGACGGTGGGCGCCTGGTCCTGGAAGTCGGGACCATAGACGATGGGCCAGTCGCCGTACTGTTCGCGGCTGAGATAGCCGACGAGGCTGACGGGGTTGTCCACATTATACATATCGACGGGGGTGTCCGCGTTGCTGCGGATCATCGTGGTGAGGTAGGTGGAATAGCCGAGGAGCATGAAGGAGAAGCACCAGATGGCCAGTTTGAACCAGCGCAGGGCTTCTTTTTTTATCACGTAGCCTGCGAGCCAGCCAATGCCGAGGCCAAAGAGGATCTTGACGATGTAGAAACCACCGCTGCCGTGGGACGACCCGATAAGGACCGGGGAGGCGATGACCAGGATAAAGGCCATCAGCCAGATGCGGATACGGTTGACCGTGATGGTCGCCTGTTTCAGGAGGAGACCCCAGGCGAGCAGGGCCGCCAGCAAGGCGAAATAGAACCCGAAGCCGCTGAAGAAAGGCAGGCCCAGGGAGTTGACGAAGAAGATATCGAAATACCCCGCGCCTTTGATCGTATACTGGATGACGATCACCTGGACGATGCCGGTGATAATGCAGCCGACAACGAGGGCGAGGATGGAGCCCCATAGGGTGGGGCGGTGGCGTTTGAAATAATAGACCATTACGACGGCGGGGATGGTCAGCAGGTTGAGCAGGTGGACCCCGATGGAGAGGCCCATCATATAAAAGATAAAGACGATCCACTTGTCGGAACCCGCTTTGTCGGCGTTGTGCTCCCATTTGAGGATGGCCCAGAAGACGAGGGCGGTGAAGAAGGCGGAGGAGGCGTATACTTCGCCTTCGACGGCGCTATACCAGAAGGAATCGCAGAAGGTATAGGCGATGGCGCCGACGACGCCGGCGGCCATGATGAGAAAGGTTTGCTGACCGTCGGGTTCGGCGGCCGGGCCGGCGCCGCCGGGTAGGTTGGCGTTCCGCATAACGAGTTTACGGGCGAAGTGCGTAATGGTCCAGAACAGGAAGAGGATCGAGACCCCGCTGCACAGCGCGCTCATGAAGTTGACGCCGCGGGCGGCAGTATGGGGGTTATCACCGAAGAGGATGATAAAGAAGCGGCCCATCAGGGCGAATAGGGGGGCGCCCGGGGGGTGGGGGACCTCCAGTTTATAGGCGCTGGAGATAAATTCGCCGCAATCCCAGAAGCTTCCGGTCGCTTCCATGGTCATGACGTAAACGGTTGTAGCGAAGAGACCGACTATCCATCCTACGATGTTGTTGACTTTGGTGAAACGCATGGGTGGGCTTTTTCTGCTTTTGGGCACGAATTAAGGTCAATTAGGGGAATTTTCCATAATAGAAGGCTGGTTTTTTG
>NZ_DASYCH010000141.1:0-6139 GCF_036500295.1 Puia sp.
GCCGGACGTTGCGCATACCTTCAAAAAAGGCCATCGCCTGATGATCCAGATCCAAAGCTCCTGGTTCCCGCTGGTGGACCGCAACCCGCAGAAATTCGTGGACATCTATACCGCCGATGACAGCGATTTCACAAAAGAAACGATCAAGGTCTACCATGACAGCGATCATCCGTCAAAGATCATCCTGCCGATACTAAAATGATCCTGGTATGAGATGATCCTGGTATAAAATAATCTTGACTTGGCATGAAACTTTATCTCTTTCTTTTTTTATTGCTTCCCTCCCGGTTACCGGCCCAGGATCGCCGCCAACCGGATAATTTCGTAAAAGAAAATTACGACAAACAGGAAGTATATATCCCCATGCGGGATGGCAAAAAACTCTATACCGCTATCTATTCGCCAAAAGATCACAGCCACCCCTACCCCTTCCTGATGGAACGGACGCCCTATTCCGCCGGCCCTTATGGAGATACCCTCTACCGCCGGTCGCTGGGGCCCAACCGTGAGCTCCTGCAGGAGAAATATATCTTCGTCTACCAGGACGTACGGGGCCGGTATATGAGTGAAGGCGAATTTCAGGAGATGACCCCGCACAGGGAAGGAAAAAGATCCAAACAGGAAACCGATGAAAGCTCCGATACCTGGGATACGATAGACTGGCTTTTAAAAAACGCCAAAAACAACAACGGCCGCGTCGGGATCTGGGGCATCTCCTATCCCGGATTTTATGCCTCCGCCTCCCTGCCGGATGCACACCCCGCCCTCAAAGCCGTCTCCCCGCAGGCGCCCGTCACCGACGAATTCATCGGCGATGACGCCAATCACAACGGTGCCTTCTTCCTGCTCGATAATTTCGACTTCGACAACTTCTTCGATGTTCCACGCCCGCAGCCGGTAAAAAATTATGGCCGCAATATCTTCAAGGTCGATATGAAAGGCGACGCCTACCAATTCTTCCTTGACCTCGGCCCGCTGAAAAACACCAATAACCCCGAATACTTCAACAACAAAGGAAAGATCTGGAACGAATACCTCGGCCACTCCACCTATGACGCCTATTGGAAGGCCCGCAATATCCGCACCCACCTCAAGAATATCCGTCCCGCCGTATTGGTGGTCGGCGGCTGGTTCGACGCGGAAGATATGTTCGGGTCGCTCAGAACCTATGCCGCCATCGAACACCAATCCCCAACCAACGACAACCATCTCATCATGGGCCCGTGGACGCACGGAGGCTGGGGCAGCGCCGCCTGGAATAAGTTTGGCCCCCTCGACTTCGGACAAAACGTCAACGAATACTATCACAACATCGAAACAAAATTCTTCAACTTCTACCTAAAAGATAAGGACACCCTCTCCCTGCCCGAAGCAACCGTCTTCGAAACAGGCTCCAACAAGTGGAAGACCTATTCCACCTGGCCACCGGCAGACGCCAAACCCGTGAAATTTTTTCTGCAGCCCGGGAACGGACTGTCCATAATATCTCCCACAGCTAACACCGCCACACCCGCCGCCGCCTTCGACGAATACACCAGCGATCCGGCCCACCCGGTCCCCTATATCGACGGTATCCATGAGCGGCGCGACAATCAATACATCGTCACCGACCAGCGCTTTGCCGCCCAACGACCGGATGTATTGGCCTACCAAGGCGAGCCCTTAACCGAGGACCTGACCGTCACCGGCCGGATAAAAGCCGATATTTTTCTTTCTTCCTCCGGCACCGACGCCGACCTCATCGTTAAACTGATCGACGTCCTCCCCACAAATGAAGAAGGCAGCACGGCAAAGCTCCCCGCCGGCTACCAACGCCTCGTACGAGCCGATGTCTTCCGCTGCAAATTCCGCAACAGCTTCGAAAAACCCGAACCACTCGTGCCGGGACAGGTGACGGAAGTGGCCTTCGATATCAACGAGATCGCCCATACCTTTAAAAAAGGACATCGCCTCATGGTACAGGTGCAAAGCAGTTGGTTCCCCCTGGTGGACCGGAACCCCCAGACCTTCGTGAACATCCCCACCTGCACGGCGGCGGATTTTCAAAAGGCCACTATCCGGATCTACCACGACGACGCCCATCCTTCCGGGATCATCCTGCCCGTGCTGGAATCTGCCGTGAATGCACAATCAAAAAAATAGCGCATGCTGCCTTATATTCGTTACATGAGCAACTACCTGCGAACACTTCTCGCATCCGTCCTCTTTTGCGCCGGCTTCTGTACCGGCCTGTCATCGGTTGCCCAGCAACCCGCCAACATCCCCCAACCCGTCAACATCCCCCAGCCCGCCATCATCCCCCAACCCGTCAGCGCCACCTGGCAACAGGGAAGCTTCCCGATCAATCCCAACACGGTCCTCATCACCGACGGATCGGATGACCGTTCGGTCGATTTCTTTAATCGATATCTCGAACAGATCTACGGATATCGCCTGCGGGTGATCCGCTCGGGGGTAGTCCCGGCAAACAATTATATCCGGCTCTTTACAAGCCCCGGCGTGCAGCCAGGTACCAATGCGGGTACAAACCTCATTGCTCCTTCACCCGCGATCGAGGGCGGCTATATCCTCCAGGCATCTCCGGAGGCTATAACTATTACTGGCGAAAGCCATTCGGGCATTTTCTACGGCGTCCAGACCCTGATCCAACTGCTCCCGGTCTGCCCCTTCGCGATCGACGCAGGCAACCCGGTCGTACGCGCCCCCGGCAATAAACTTTCGATCCCCTGCGTCAGGATCGAAGACTATCCCCGCTTCGCCTACCGTGGACTCCATCTTGACGTAGGCCGTCATTTCTTCTCCGTGGATTTTGTAAAACGATACATCGATTTTATCGCGCTGCATAAAATGAACGAGTTCCACTGGCACCTCACCGAAGACCAGGGCTGGCGGATCGAGATAAAAAAATATCCCCGCCTGACCGGGATCGGCTCCTGCCGGAGCGGCACCATCATCGGTCATAACCCCGGTACCGGCAACGACAGCACCCCGCATTGCGGATTTTATACCCAGGACGAGATCAGGGAGGTCGTGAAGTATGCAGCCGACCGCTACATCACCGTGATCCCCGAGATCGAATTACCGGGTCACGCTTCCGCAGCACTCGCCGCCTACCCCTGGCTGGGCTGCACAGGCGGACCTTACCAGGTAAAACAGTCCTGGGGCGTTTTCAAGGACGTCTATTGCGCAGGCAACGACAGCGTTTTCCAGTTCCTCGAAGATGTACTGGATGAAGTGATGGCGCTCTTCCCCTCTAAATTCATACATATCGGAGGAGATGAATGCCCAAAAGATAGTTGGAAGGTCTGCCCAAAATGCCAGAAAAGGATCAAAGACCTCGGACTAAAAGACGAGGCCGGCCTGCAAAGTTATTTTGTACAACGGATCGAAAAATATATCAATTCCAAAGGCCGGCAGATCATCGGCTGGGACGAGATCCTCGAAGGCGGTCTTGCACCCAACGCCACGGTCATGAGCTGGCGCGGAGAAAAAGGAGGCATCGAGGCAGCCCGCCAAAACCATGACGTGATCATGACTCCCGGCGAGTATGTCTATTTCGATCACTCGCAATTGCAAAACGATGATTCCCTGACGATCGGCGGTTACCTGCCCTTGAAAAAAGTATATCAATACGAACCGGTGCCTCCCGGTCTCACACCCGAACAGGCGCAGCATATCCGGGGGGCGCAGGCCAATGTATGGACAGAATATATGACGAACCCCCGAAAGGTGGAATATATGCTCTTCCCCCGGTTGAGCGCATTGTCGGAGGTCCTGTGGAGCCCGAAGGAGACCCGCAACTGGCCGGACTTTGAACGACGGCTCCAAACCCAATACCAACGCTATGCCCTCTGGCGCTCCAATTACTACCGGGCCTATATGCCCCCTGCGGATACCCTCGTCCGCGAGAAGCTGGGACAGTGGCAGGACAGCAAGTTCGGTCTCCTGATGCACTGGGGCACCTATAGCCAATGGGGTATCGTGGAAAGCTGGAGCATCTGCCCCGAAGACGAAGGATGGACGGTCCGCAAAGGCCCATACTCCGCCGACTACCACGAGTACGTAAAAGCATACGAGCACCTCCAGACAACATTCAACCCTACCCGCTTCGACCCCGCAAAATGGGCCGCGGCAGCCAAAGAGGCCGGCATGAAATATGTCGTCTTTACCACCAAACACCACGATGGCTTCTGTATGTTCGACACCAAACAGACCGACTACAAAGTCACCTCCTCCTTGTCACCCTTTGCCACAAACCCCCGAAGCAATATCGCCAAAGAGATCTTCGACGCCTTCCGCCAACAGGACTTTATGATCGGCGCCTATTTCTCCAAACCCGACTGGCACAGCGAGAATTATTGGTGGCCCTATTTCCCGCCAAAAGACAGAAATGTCAATTACGACCCCGCCAAATATCCGGAGCGCTGGAAGGCATTTTCAGACTACACCTACAAGCAGATCGAAGAACTGATGACCGGGTATGGAAAAATGGACCTCCTCTGGCTCGACGGCGGTTGGGTACGGCCGTTATCTTCCGTCAATCCTGCCATCGACTGGCAAAAGAAGATCCCCTTTGACCAGGATATCGATATGCCCCGGATCGCGGCTATGGCCCGGAAGAATCAACCAGGACTCATCATCGTCGATCGCAGCGTGCCGGGGGAATTCGAGAATTACACCACCCCCGAACAGACGATTCCTCCACATCCCATGGAGGATCCGTGGGAAACCTGCCTCACCATGGGCAACTCCTGGAGCTATGTTCCCCACGATCATTATAAGTCCACTACAGAATTGGTCCGGTTGCTGATAAAGATCGTCTCCCGCGGTGGCAATTTTCTGCTGAATGTCGGCCCCTCTCCTGAAGGCGACTGGGATGATACGGCCTATGCCCGCCTGAAAGAAATAGGCGCCTGGATGAAGATCAACGGGGAAGGCATCTATAATAGCCGGCCACTTCGTCCCTGGTCCTCCGGCAATGTGTATCTCACGCAGTCAAAGGACGGAGCCACCCAATATGCTTTTTACCTCGGCGAAGACAAGGACGTCACCCTCCCCGCGGAAATAACGATCGACCGGCTGGCACCGGCAAAAAAGAGCCGCATTACCTTACTGGGTGTTAAAGGAACGCTGAAATGGAAACAGGAGGGAAGGAAGATGGTGATCATCATCCCCCCCTCGCTGCAACATAAAATAATCGGCCAGCATGCCGTCCTCTTCCGGATCGGATAAAGTTTCCGCAACTATTTATCCCACCATACCCGGGAAGTCATTCTATCGCCATCCGTCAGACCCGAAACGGCGGCATTATAATTGGTCGCGTTGGCAGCAGCCTCGACGGTCGAATATACATACCGGCGTGGAATACTGCCATTGGTCGCATTGCCGGGATAGTTTACAGGAGTCAGGACGGGGAAACCACTCCTTCTCCAGTTGGCCCACGATTCGGTTTCATCCATAAAGCTGGCTACCCAGTATTGGCTGTTGATGATCTTCAATTCAGAACCCGGCGTCAGCGGATTGGCCGTCAAATAGGCGGTGACATCGCCGGCGGCAGGCGCAGCACCCACTTTAGCCACCTGTCCCATCTGTCCCATGGCAGCCGTCACCCCGTTGGCATAATAGGTTGCGGCAGACCCGCCGGTGATCCAGCCTCTCTGGGCGGCTTCCGCCAGTAAAAATTCCGTTTGTGCATAGGTAAGGAAGAACGTAGGCGCATCCGTGCGGGCAAACGTATTCCTGTTGACACAGGAATATTTATTCTGATTACCGGGCCAGTTGGAAGCATGCGAAAGATCCGTTGCTCCGCCACTAAGGTCATAGCCATTCGGCTGACCCAGTTGTTTCGAAGCCGTATTGTCTCCCAGGTCCGCGGCTACGCCCGGATCGGCCAGAATGGTCCCGAAATAAGAAATACGGGGATCATGGGTCGCGTTGAGATAATCGACAAAGGTTTTACTAAGATGAGCGGCGCCCGGATCGATCACTCCAAGTACGGAACCCGATCCGTTCGCGACCTGGCTTCCGGCGCCATTGGGAGCGGCAGCCTGGTGTACCAGGATGGCATTGTCGTCATTACTGGCAAATACACCACCGGTAACGGCCGCCTGTACCCATTTCTGGGCGGTGGCGGGATCTA
>NZ_DASYCH010000142.1:0-17491 GCF_036500295.1 Puia sp.
AAAAAGAGTTGCCCTGCTGCTAAGACCTTTAATAGCCCATTACGGCTAATATTCTAATTTGCGCGAGGCAACCAGAAAAGGAAGAGAGGTCTAATACGCAACTCGGAACCGTTAATTCCAGTCGCACTCGTAGTTCACCTCCTTATTTCTTTGTAAATACTTTGTGATACGAAACTAAAGGTCGCAACGGAAGGTGCCCGGCGTTATGGCGCCGGAGCCAAAATAAACAATACCTTCGACGGATGAAAAACGTACAGATAACGAATACGGAGGTGCTTTCGGATCATTGGTATGTGTTGCGGAAATTTACGTACCGGTTCCAGGAGAGCGGTCAATGGATAGAACGGCAGCGGGAGGCCTATGACCGGGGGAATGGGGCGGCGATACTTTTGTACAACCGGGAGCGGGCGACGGTCATCCTTACGAGACAGTTCCGGCTGCCGACCTTTGTGAACGGGAATGAGACGGGGATGCTGATAGAGGCCTGTGCGGGTCTGCTTGACAAGGATAATCCCGAAGCGGCTATCCGGCGGGAGACGCAGGAGGAAACGGGATATAAGTTGGGAGAGGTGGAGAAGGTGTTCGAGGCGTATATGTCGCCGGGTTCGGTGACGGAGATGCTTTATTTTTTTATTGCGGAATATACCCCGATGATGAAGGTGGAGGCGGGCGGCGGACTGGAGCATGAGGAGGAGGAGATCGAAGTGCTGGAACTGCCGTTTGCGCGGGCCTGGGAGATGATGGAGGGCGGGGATATCCGGGATGGTAAGACGATCATGCTTTTGCAGCATGTGCGGTTAAGGGGCCTGTTGTAGATCTGGTTGGGCTTTTTTTGCTATATTTAGCGAAAGCCGACTTCATGAGAAACTTTTCTTTTTTGCTGCTTTTCGCGGCGATGGCTATGCGGGTTGACGCGCAGCCTTTGTCTTCCGTTGCAATCGATAGTTTGGTGGAGAAGACCCTGCGTCAGTTCGATGTGCCGGGCATTGCCGTTTGCGTGATCAAGGACGGGAAGATCGTGCATTCGAAGGGATATGGGGTCCGGTCGCTGGCCACGCGGAAGCCGGTGGATGAGAATACGCTTTTTGGGATCGCGTCGAACAGCAAGGCGTTTACCACGGCTGCGCTCGGGATGCTGGTCGATGAGGGGAAGATCCGTTGGGATGACAGGGTGCGGCAGTATATCCCGGAGTTCAAACTGCATGATCCTTATGTGACGGAGGAGTTTACGATCCGTGACCTGCTTTGTCACCGCAGCGGGCTGGGGCTGGGTGCGGGCGATCTGATGTTCTTTCCCGACTCGAGTGATTTCACGATACCGGATATTCTGCACAACCTGCAATTTTTGAAACCGGTGACGTCATTCCGTTCGACCTACGCTTATGACAACAATCTTTATATCGTGGCCGGCGAGATCGTCGCGCGGGTGAGCGGCATGTCCTGGGAGGACTTTATCGAGCGGAGGATCCTGGGGCCGCTCGGGATGGCGCATAGTGCTGCCAGTTGGGACCGGTTGAAGGACACCACGGATTGGATCGATGCGCATGCGCGGGTGGATGGGGTTGTGCGGGTGATCGCCCGAAGCCGGAGTAAGGTGGATCATGCCGCGGGCGGGATCTATTCGAGTATTGCGGACCTGGCGAAGTGGGTACAGCTTCATTTGGCCGGCGGGAAGTACGGACCCGAGGGGAGGGCGCTTTTCTCGGCGGCGGTGTTGCGGGAGCGCTGGACGCCGCAGACGATCCTGCCGCTTGGCGGGCCAGGACCTTACAATACACATTTTGCGGCTTATGGATTTGGGTTTGGGATCAGTGATGTGAAGGGATATAAGCAGCTGAGCCATACCGGTGGGTTGGAGGGGATGGTGACGCAGATCACCATGATCCCGGAATTGCAATTGGGGATCATCGTGTTGACGAACCAGGAGGAGGGACTGGCATTTACGGCGATCACCAACCAGATCAAGGATGGTTATCTTGGGATGACGGGGACGGACCGAGTGAGTGAGTATGGGCGGGTGCGGCAACGGCAGCTGGCGGAGGAGAAGCGGGTTGTCGATTCGATTTGGAAGGGGATGCCGTTGACGGGCGGGAAGCCGGTGGAACTCTCGGCTTATGCGGGGACCTACCGGGATGCGTGGTTTGGGGATGTTGTCATTTCGGTGAAGAACGGGAGACCGTGGTTCGATTCGAAGCGGAGTCCGAAGCTGACGGGGGAGTTGTTGCCATATAAGGGGAATACGTTTATTGCGAGATGGCGGGACAGGAGTATGAATGCGGATGCGTATGTTATTTTTGACCTGGACGAGCAGGGGAAGGGGAGTGGGATCCGGATGAAGCCGGTTTCGCCGCTGACCGATTTTAGTTATGATTTTCAGGATCTGGAATTGAAAAGAAAATAAGTTTTTTATGAAGAAGATATTTCTATTGATGGCGGTTTTTGGCGGGCTGTGGGCCGGCGCACAGGATTATCGGGTTGTGCATGCGAAGGCCATTGTGGTGGATACGCATAATGATGTGTTGTCATCGGCGACGATCGGGGCGGGTCTCGATTGGGAGAAGGATCTGACGGGGAAGACGCATTCCGATCTGGCGCGATTTAAGAAGGGTGGGGTGGATGTGCAGGTGTTCTCGATCTTTTGCGATGACCGGTTTGGGACGGGGAGTGCCTTTCACCAGGCGATGCGGGAGATCGATTCCCTTTATGCGATAGCGGGGCGTAACCCGGGTAAGATGACGATCGTCAAAGATGTGGCGGGGTTGATGAGGGCGGTTCAGCAGCATAAGCTGGCGGCGATGATGGGAGTGGAGGGTGGTCATATGATCGAGGACCGGATGGATTATCTGGATTCGTTCTATACGCGGGGGGTGCGGTATATGACGCTTACCTGGAATAACAGCAACTCCTGGGCTACCTCGGCGATGGAGGAGACGGCGAAGACGTGGACGGTGACTCCGTATGGACTGACGGATCGGGGTAAGGCGATCGTGCGGCATATGAATGAGCTGGGGATGCTGGTGGACCTTTCCCATGTGGGGGAGAAGACGTTCTGGGATGCGATACATACCGTGAACAAGCCGGTGATCTGCAGTCACAGTTCGGTGTATGCGTTGTGTCCGGTGTTCAGGAACCTGAAGGACGACCAGATACGCGCGATCGGGCAGAATGGTGGGGTGATCCAGGTGAACTTCTATTCGGGTTTTTTGGACAGCAATTATGCGCCGAGGGTGAAGCGGTTTCTGGCGCGACATCAGGCAGAGGTGGACAGTATGAATGCGGTGCATGCGCCGGGGTATGCGGTGAATGAATATTTGTCGAAGACGTATCCGGTGGAGGCCGATTCGTTGCGGGCGCCGTTGTCGTTGCTGATCGATCATATCGATTATATCCGGAAGATGATCGGGGTGGATCATGTGGGGTTGGGGTCGGATTTTGATGGGATCGAGTCGCCGCCGCAGCAGTTGAATGATGTGTCGACGTATCCGCTTATCACGCGGGAATTGTTGAAGCGGGGATATAAACCTGCCGAGGTGGAGAAGATCCTCGGCGGGAATTTTATAAGAGTGTTGAAGGCGAACGAGGTTACGGCAGGCGCGAGACTGGCCGGGCGTTAGCGGCGCCGGTTGCTTTACTCAGACCGCAGGGCGTTGACGGGGTTGGCCAGGGCTGCGCGGAGGGTGCGGATGCAGAGAATGAGCAGGGCGATGAGTAGCAGGGCGCCGCCGCCGGCTACGAAGACCCACCAGCTGAGTTGCGTTTTATAGGCGAAGTTCTCGAGCCATTTGCTGCTTCCCCACCAGGCGATCGGAACGGCGATGAGGATCGCGAGGCCGATGAGTTTGAGGAAATCGCGGGAGAGCAGCAGGATGAGTTGGGTGATGGTGGCGCCGATGACCTTGCGGATGCCGATCTCTTTTGTGCGCTGGTTGGTGATATAGATGACCAGGCCGAGGAGGCCGAGGCAGCTGATGAAAATGGTGAGACCGGTGGCCCAGAGGAGGAGGCGGGAGATATTCTTTTCGGCGGTGTAGAATTTGGCGATGGTCTCGTCGACGAACTGGTATTCATAGTCGTCGTTCGGATAGACGGAGCGGAAGGCTTTTTCGATGGCGGCGAGCGTCGCGGTCCAGTTGCTGCCGTCGGCGTTGCGGGGTTGGAGGGCGATGTTGAAGACATCGGCGCTGGAGGTTCCGTTGGCGATGACGAGGGGCTTTATGGGTTCGCGGAGGGAGCGGGGGTAGAAATCGGCTGCGACCCCGAGGATGAGCGGGCTGCCGTTCCAGTCTTTTATCTGTTTGCCGACGATCTTATTGGGATCCTGGTAGCCCAGGATATGGAGATAGGATTCGTTTATGACCACGGCGTTGGTGGTATCGCTTTGAGGGGCGCTGGTACCAGCGAGCAGGCGGAAGCCATACATGCGGAAATAATTGCTATCCGCGAGTTTTACCTGTACATTTTCCTTGATGTCCTTTTTGCCGTCGTTGAACGTCATGGTGCTTGTCCACATGCCGTTGCTCGAGGGCGGGTTGCTGGAGATGCTGACCATGGCGACTCCGGGGATCGCGTTCAGCTTATCGAGGAGCAGAGGTTTCTTTTTCCGGGCTTCCTTGTGGTAGTCGGTCCGGAAATAGACGATGGCATCTTTTTTAAATCCGAGGTCTTTATTGAGGGCAAAGCTGATCTGTTTGGCGACGAGAAGCGTGCCGATGATGAACACCTGGGCGATGACGAACTGGAAGACCGTAAGAGATTTGCGGAGCCAGGCGGAACGTGTCTTGCCGGTGTTGGCGAAGGCCTGGTTCTTGAGTACCAGGACGGGCTTAAAGCCGGAGAGTACCAGTGCGGGGTAGATCCCGGACAGGAGGGTAACGGCGAAGATCAGGATGATCAGAAAGGCGATGATGCCGGGCTGGCGGAACAGGTTGAAATGAAAATCCGCGGGGATGAAGTCGGCGAAGATCTTTAGCAGGAAAGGGGTCAGCGCGATGGAGAGGAGGGCGGCGGTGAGGGTGAGTACGAAGGTTTCGGCGAGGAACTGGACAATCAGCTGGCGCTGGTGGCCGCCCATGGTCTTGCGGATGCCGATCTCTTTTGCGCGTTGGGAGGCCTGGGCGGTGGTGAGATTGATGAAGTTGATACAAGCCAGCAGCAGGAGGAAGGCGGCGACGGCGAGCAGGCCGTAGAGCGTAGGCTTGTGGGCCTGGCGGCTTTCGTCGAAGACCCCGTAATCGAGATTGAAGTGGATATCGTTCAGGGGCTGCAGGCGGATGATGGTTTGGTATTCGGAGCCCGGCTCGGGTTTATCGTGGGCCAATTGGATCTTTGTCAGTTGGGCGTTGACGGTTTCGGGTTTTGTGGCGGGCAGGAGGCGGATGAAGAGCTGGTCGGCGGAATTGACCCAGCCCCATTTGCCGAAATTATCCGGCTTCAGGCGCGCCGTATAGTAGGTGGCGCGCGAGACGAAGGCGCCGAAATAGAAATCGGTGTTGCCCGGGAGGTCTTTTACGATGCCGGAGATGGTCGCCTGGATGGTATCGTCGATGATGATCGGTTTACCGACGATCTCCGACATGCGGAGACTGCCGTAGTAGAGGCGGGCGTTCTTCTCTGTGAGGACGACCTGGTAGGGTTCCCGGACGGCGGTTACCGGTGAGCCGGCGAGCCACGTGTAGCCGATCATATTAAAATAGTTGGCGTCGACGGTCGCGAGGTCGTTTTGTTTGTGGAGGACGAGGGGATGATTGGCGTCGGGGAAGGGGATGGTGATCCTTGTGTTATTGAGGGTGCGCATGGGGACCACCATTTCTATCCCGGTGGCTTCTTTTTTGGCGGCGTCGCCCATGGGTTCGGCCAGGCAGTTGTTATGACCGGATGATTTGAGGCTTTTGAAGTCGGCGACGACGCGATAGATGCGGGAGCCCTCCTTTTCGAATTTGTCGAAGCTGAAGTCGTACTGGACGAGGAGGAAGATGACGAGGGAGGCGCTGATCCCGATGGAGAGGCCGATGATGTTGATGAATGAGAAGATTTTGTTGCGCCAGAAGTTTCGGAGGGCGACGCGGAAATAATTTTTTAGCATAGATGGGGGGTGTTTTATAATGGAGGGTTGTTGCGGTTGTTGAGGTTTGCGGTTAGCGGGGCAGGTAGATGGTGTATCCCCGGGGCGGGGCCCAGAAGTCGCTGACGCCGTCGTCGCCGGTGGATTTTGGTTCGGGAATATCGGTGTTGTCGTGGCCGTACCAGGCAACGGGCTGGAAGAAACTGTCGGGCCAGTGGGTTTTTACGGATGCGCCGTTCCAGGCCGCGGTGTTGTTGAGGACGAAGAGCAGGCCGTGTTGGGTTGGGGTGCCGGTTGCGGTGCCGGTTGGGGTGCCCGTTCGTTGCATGATATAAAGATCGTCGTCGACGTGGAGCACTTCGGTTGGGCCGCCGGCGTTTGATTCATGGGCTTTGACCAGGGCGTCGATGCCGGTGGGCTCGCCGGGTTGGGCGAGGTTGCCATTGTAGTAGTCCTGCCAGAAGACGCAGGGGTAGCCTTCATGGGTGAGGATATAGGCGTAGGCCAGTAATTTATCGTTCCCGATGGGGTTGTCGCGGATGATGTCGTGGTTTTCGACGAAGGTGACCGAGAGGGCGGCATTATATGCGAGGATGGTGCCGGCGGGGCCGGACGTATTTGGAGTGGGCGCGAGAGTTTTGAGGCTGAAGCCGAAGTCATCGCAGAGGCCGCGGAGGAATTCGCGCAGGGGGAAATCGAAGGCTGCGCAGGGGTTGTCGGACCAGGCGTTTGTTTCGGTGAGCCAGTCGAGGATCGTCCGATCCGTGTCCCAGCATTCGCCGACTCCAAAGGGGCGGTAGACGAGATCGTTTTGGAGTCCTCTTAGTTCCTGGATGGCGCGGACCATCCAGCCGCCGTAGCCTTTTACCATGTCGTAGCGGAACCCTTTTATTCCGTGTTGCTCGATGAGATCCCGGGCGTACTCCAACAGGGCCGTATAGACGTCGGGGTTGCGATGGCAGAGATCGGGCATGTCGCCGAAGCTGAGGCCGTCGGTGGTTTCGTAGAGGGAGGGATGGAAGCTTTCCCAGGTGCGGGGGAAGCGGCCGCTTGCGGGCGTGAACTTTGTCCAGCCCTGGGTATTGGTGATGGGATTGAGTTCCTGTGCGTCGGCGCCGGAGTTATGGTTGATGACGAGGTCGGCGTAGACGTCGATATTTTGGGCGTTGGCTTCGGTGAGGAGGGCGATGAGTTGATCCTTTGTGCCGAACCAGGTTGGGATGGAGCCTTTCTGGTCGAATTCGCCGAGGTCCCAATAGTCGTAGGGGTCATAGCCCATGGAGGGGCCGCCGATGTTGGCGGCTTTTTGAAAGGGCGGGAGCCAGATGGCGGTGAAGCCGGTGGCGCTGAGTTGGGCGAGGCGGGGTTTGAGGAAGGCCCACCATTGGTATTCCCGGGCTTCCAGCCTGGGGCAATCCCAGTAGAAGGTTTGCATGATGACGCCCATGAGGAAAATTTTGGTTTATCGTGAAGTTAACTAAAATGGGCCAATGATGGACCTTCGGCCGCCGGCCCTCCGGGCCGGCCGGTACGCAGCGTGGAACTGCGGATGATGAGTCCTGAGTCGATGACGATGCGGCGGTGGAGGTTGGCTTCGGCGGGGTTGTTGAGTTGGTCGATGAGGCATTTGGCGGCGATCTCGCCGATCTCGTTGCCGGGATAATTGATGGTAGTGATCTGGGGTTCCATCAGTTGGCTGATGGTGTCGTTGTTGAAGCCGACGACGGCGATATCCTGGGGGATGCGGAGGCCGAGCTCGCGGAATACCTGGATGGAGACGGCCGCGCAGAAATCGTTTGTGAGGAAGATGGCGTCGGGGCGGGGGTCCATGGCGACGATGCGGTGGACCATATCGCGGATGGCTTCGCGGCTTTGGTCGTTGACGAAGGTCCATTCGGGGGTGTAGGGGAGGCCGTAGTTTTGAAGGGCCTGGCGATAGCCTTTAAGGCGTTCGGAATAAACGTTCCGTTGGAGATTGGCGGTGGAGTGGGCGATGCGGGTGCATTTTTGCTGGATGAGGTGGACGGTGGCGTCGTAGGCGGCTTTGAAATTGTCGATGACGATCTGGATGCCGTTGTCGGATTCTTCTACGCGATCGAAGAAGACTACGGGGATCTTTTTGCGGAAGAAGGGTTCGAAGTGTTGGAGGTCGGTGGTATCATAGGCGAGGGAGGCGATGAGGCCGTCGACGCGTTTGTTGAAGAGATTGTGGGCGTTTGCGATCTCTTTTGCCATGGTTTCGGAGGAGTGGCCGATGATGAGATCGTAGCCGGCGGCGTTGGTGATCTTTTCGATGCCGGCGAGTGCGGAGATGACGAATTCGCTGTGGAGTTCGTGGATGATGGCGCCGATGGTCCCGGTTTTTTGTTTGCGGAGGCTGGTGGCGAAGTTGTTGGAGCGGTAGCCCAGCTTTCTGGCGGTGTCGGCGATGAGCTGGCGGGTCTTTATGTTAACGGCAGGGTGGTTCTGCAGGCCCCGGCTTACTGTGGAGGCTGAAATGCCGAGAAGTCGGGCAATATCGTAGATCGTTATTTCTTTTTCCTGCGACAAGGAGATAACCTTTTAATTACCAAAAGATAAGGCGTTTGGCGAGAAGGTGTGCAAAAATAAATTATTGCAACCGATTGTTTTTTCGCTAAAAGTTTCTTTATTTTTAACGTACAGATAACCACTTGTCATGCCCCGGCGAATAAATGTCGTTTTAACACGATTTCCACGCGGGATGGGGACCATGAGCATGCTTGCATTTTATTGTTAAACCATAACGATTGCTTTATGAACCATTTAAAACACTCCCTCAAAGCGTTACGGCAGATTTGCCTATTTCCTTCCACTTATTTAAGCTCCTGATTTCAGATTTTTTCCTCCCGAGGGGAGGGTATTTTTTTATCCGGGAATGCAACCGATTGTATTTTAAATTTCCAAGTAATAAACCAAACTAAAGCTTATGCACCTGTTCTCACGAATGCTTAAATCAATGCCGGTATGCTTGTTTGCGTTGGCCTTGTTTTATGTAACCGGCGTGTCGGCCCAGGGGGGTATCAAGGTGTCGGGGAAGGTTACCGACAACAACACGGCTCCCCTCTCCGGCGTAACGGTGACGATAAAGGGGACTAAAAACTCCGTCATCACGGGCGCCGATGGTGGTTTTTCGATCACGGTACCCGCGGCCTCTTCGGCGTTGGTGTTCTCTTATGTAGGATACCAGATACAGGAGTCGACGGTAGGCGATCAGACTGCCTTTGATATCCGGCTGGTTCCTTTGAATGCGAATTTAAATGAAGTGGTTGTGGTTGGTTATGGCACGCAGAAGAAGCGGGAGATCACCAGTGCGATCACGCGGGTCGATGCCGAGCAGTTTAACAAGGGGAATATCTCCGATGTGTCGCAGCTGTTGCAGGGCAAGGTTGCGGGGCTTTCGATCTCGAAGCCCGGGGGTGATCCGAATGCCGCGTTTACGATCCGGCTGCGTGGGCTTTCCACGCTGGGGGCGAACACTTCGCCGCTGATCGTGATCGACGGGCAGATCGGGGCGGATATCAACTCGGTGGATCCGAACGATATCGCGAGCATGGACGTGCTGAAGGATGGTTCTTCGGCGGCGATCTATGGTACGCGTGGTTCGGCTGGGGTTATCATCATTACGACCAAGACGGGAACGCGGGGTGGTCCGCAGGTATCTTATAACGGGTTTGTCACGGCTGAGAACGGGGCCCGGTTTACGAAGCATATGTCTTCGGCGGAGTTCCGGAAGTTGTTGCAGACGACGGGGGCGGGTACGGATTATGGCGCCAATACGGATTGGGACAAGGCGATCACCCGGACGGGGATCACGCAGGATCACAACCTTTCGCTTGCGGGCGGCAATCAGCATACCTCTTATAATGTATCGCTCAACTATCGGAATGGGCAGGGTATTGCGATAACGACCGGGTATAACCAGGTGAATGGCCGCGTCAATCTTACGCATAAGGCGATGAATGACCGGCTTGTCTTCAACGTGCAGATGAGCATGACCCACCGGAATGCCGATCTCGGGTATTCCAATGCCTTTGAATATGCGACGATCTACAACCCTACGGCACCCATCCATGTGCCGGTGGGCAGCATCAATGATATCGCGGGCGGGGGCTGGTTCGAGTTCTCTGCTACGGACTATTCCAACCCGGTGGCGCTGCTGACGCAGAACACCAACCACCAGGAGACGAAGCGGCAGAATGTGGCCGGGTCGGCGGAATATGAGATCATCAAGGGGTTGAAGTTCCTGGTACGGTATGCGCAGCAGACCATCAACCTCGACTCCAGTAAGTATTCGCCGATAAACGCCTATGCCAATCGCGGGTTTGACGCCAACAGCGACAACGGGTATGGACGGCATGGTTTGAAGTTCCTGGGGACGGGCCAGTCCTTTAATCAGCTGTATGAGAATACGCTTTCGTATCAGCATTCGTTCAACGACTTCGATCTCGGGGCCGTGGGCGGATATTCTTATCAAAACTTTGTGAACAACGGGAGCAGCATCATGGCGGGTAATTTTGTTACCGATGCGGCAAGTGGAAATATCGCGGCTGCGCTTGATATTCCTTATGGGCTGGCGACGATCACCAGCTTCAAGAATGCGAGCAAGCTGGTTGCCTTCTTCGGACGTGTTACGGCCAACTATAAGAACATGGCTTTCCTGGCGGCGAGTCTTCGCCGGGAGGGGTCGACTGAATTCGGGCCGAAGAACAAATGGGGTAACTTCCCTGCGGTGAGTGGCGGGGTGGATTTCAGTCATATCTGGGAGATCCCTTCGGTGAACAGTCTGAAACTTCGGGCCAGCTATGGTCAAACGGGATCGCTGCCGCCTTATGCTTATCTCTCGCTGCCGACGCTGACCGTATCGGGGTCGTATTATTCTGGGAACAATCAATACGGTTTTACGTATGCGCCGAATCAGAACCCGAACCCGAACCTGAAATGGGAGACGAAGGCGGAAACGGATATCGGGCTTGACTTTTCCATGTTCAATAACCGGCTGAGCGGTACGGTGGATTATTTCCGCCGGACGACGTCGAACCTCATCTTTAATGCTACGGTGCCCGTGCCGCCGAACCTGGTATCGACTACCTGGGAGAATATCGGTACGCTGCAGAGCAACGGCATTGAATTCCTGATCAACTATGATATGTTGAAGAGCCGGAGATTCTCGTGGACCACGGGGCTTAACTTCTCGCGGGCGCATGTGGTGTTGACGAAACTAGATCCGACGCTGGCCGGCAGTTATGTAGGTGCTTCGAATCTGGGCAGTCCCGGTCAGGAGGCCACGCAGATCACGCGGGCGATGCAGGGTCAGCCGATCGGGCTTTTCTATCAGGCGGTTTACAAGGGTGTCGACCAGAACGGGAAGTATCTTTTTGATGACGGAAAGGGGAATGCCGTGGCGGATGACAACAGCTACAAGCGGATCATCGGGAACGGTCTTCCCAAGTTCGAGATGGGCTGGACCAATACCTTCCGGTATGACCGGCTTGATCTGAATATCTTTTTCCGCGGGGCGTTCGGGCATGATCTGATCAACACGTACCGCGCATTCTATGAGAATCCGACGGTTGCTTCGGTGTATAATGTGGTGAAGACAAAATACTACAATCCGAAGGTGAATGACGCGCAGCTGTTCAGCAGTCTTTTTGTCGAGAAGGGGACCTTTGTAAAACTGGACAATGCCACGCTTGCCTATAACTGGCTGTTGAAGAAGGATGGACCGACGGGAGGCTTCCGCAGTCTGCGGGTCTATGTAACGGGTTATAACCTCTTCGTGATCACCGGTTATACGGGTGCGGATCCCGAGGTCCGGTATGCGGATCAGAGCATTAACCCGGTGAATATCCTGGCTCCCGGTATCGACCGGCGGGAGAACTGGGTGATGACGAGATCTTTTACGCTGGGCGTCAACCTTGGATTTTAATTATTCCAACTTAATACATGCATAATATGAAAATGCGATCGATCATCCGACTTTCTTTTCTGATCCTGCTGGTGATGGCGGGTGCCTGTACCAAGCTGGATGAAACCAAATATTTGTACGACACGGTGAACAGCGAAGGCTTCTATCAGACGGATGCCGAGCTGTCGTCGGCGGTGGGTGCGGCTTATGCCAATCTCTCCGGTATCGCCAGTAATAACCACTATCTCACGATCAATGAGGTCACGACCGATGAGATCGTCGTGCCGACGCGCGGTCCGGACTGGGGGGATGGCGGCCGGTGGGTGCGGCTGAAGCAGCACAAGTATAATTCGACGGACCCCGATCCGGCGAATGGCTGGACGTTTTGTTATGGCGGGATCAACACCTGTAACCGGCTGATCGCGACCCTTTCGAAATATACCAATCCGAAGATCCCGCAGTATGTGGCGGAACTTCGCGGGCTGAGGGCCATTTACTATCTGTGGCTGCTGGACTGGTATGGTAATGTGCCGATCAGTATCGACTTCAGCGCCACTGCGCCGCCCACGAACAGTTCGCGCGACCAGGTGTATGCGCTGGTGGAAAGCGAGTTGCTGGCCGTGGCTTCGGTGCTGCCGCATACGGGTCCTTCCAATGAATCGACTTATGGCCGGGTGAATGCCTATACGTGCTGGTCGGCGCTGGCCAAGTTGTATCTGAACGCGCAGGTGTATACGGGTACGCCGCAATGGGATAAATGTATCGCTGCCTGTGACTCGGTGATCAACTCGGGTCTTTATTCGCTGACGCCCAACTATGCGGACAATTTTGCCCAGCAGAACAAGGGTGTTCCCGAGACCATCTTTACCATTCCTTACGATCATGTGCACGAGCAGGGGAACAATATCCAGATGATGACCCTGAACGGGCTCAACCAGAATACGTACAATATGAATGCGCAGCCCTGGAACGGGTTTGCGAGTGTCCAGGAATTCTATGCTTCGTATATCGATCCGGCGCAGAATCCCGGTCCGCAGGGAATGGTTGTCGGGCTTGATCCGAAGGGGGACAGTGTGACGGGGACGCTTGACAAGCGGTTGACGAACTTCCTGGTCGGGCCGCAATACGGCGCAGACGGCAAGCAGTTACAGGATGGCGGTTATGAGAAGGATGGACCGGGTTATGCCGGTGATCCGGATGGCGCCGGTATCACGTTTACGCCGTTTGTGAATGAGTTGCAGCCGACGGCCTGGCGGCAGTCGGGTGCGCGGATCGGCAAGTGGGGTTTCTATCAGGGGATGACGGGGAATATGGACAATGACTTTGTGCTCTTCCGGTATGCCGATATCCTGCTGACGCTGGCTGAGGCTAATGCGCGGAAGAACAATGACTGGAATAATGCGCTGGCGTTGACGATCGTCAATCAGATACGCACCGTGCATGGCGGGGTTGATCCGTATACTTCGATGACCGCTGCGACCTTTTTGGCTGAGCGGGGCCGGGAGATGTTCTTCGAGGGCTGGCGCCGGCAGGATATGATCCGGTTTGGGACTTATAACGGGGCGTTCCATTTCCATGATGCGGATGCCAATGATGCGCTTGGTCCCCATGGGATCAATCACCTGAATATTTTGCCGCTGCCGGATGTGCAGCTGAATGCGAATAAAGCTCTTAAGCAGAACCCAGGGTACTGATGGCCCGGCCATAAAGCCCTAGGTTTAGCAATTATAAAAACGGGCGAACTCTTTCGCCTGTTTTTGTTTAAATTGAGGATATGAAGACACTCTTACCTGGTTTTGCCTTTCTTGGTTTTGCGATTGCGATGGCGATGCCTTCGCTTGTGCTCGCGCAGCATGATTACCCGATCAAACCCGTACTTTTTACGCAGGTTGCGGTGACCGATCAATTCTGGCGGCCGCGGATCGAGACCAACCGAACTGTGACGATCCCGGCTTCTTTCGACCGGTGTCAGACGACAGGCCGGGTCCACAATTTCGAGATGGCGGCGTTGAAGCAGGGGAAATTCTGTACGGTCTTTCCCTTTGACGATACGGATATCTACAAGACGATCGAGGGAGCATCCTATTCGCTGGCGGTGCATCCCGACCCGGTGCTTGCGCATTATCTGGATTCGCTGATCACGATCGTGGGGAAGGCGCAGGAGCCGGATGGGTATCTTTATACGGCCAGGACGATCGATCCCGCGCATCCGCATGAATGGTCGGGGCCGGAGCGGTGGGTAAAGGAACACGAGCTTAGTCATGAACTGTATAACTCGGGGCACCTGTTCGAGGCGGCCGTTGCGCATTACAATGCAACGGGTGAGCGTAACCTGCTGAACATTGCGTTGAAGAATGCCGATCTGCTGGTAAGTGTGTTTGGGCCGGACAAGCGGCATGTGGCACCCGGTCACGAAATTGTGGAGATGGGGCTTGTGAAGTTGTATCGGGTTACGGGCAAGAAGGAATATCTCGATCTCGCCAAGTTCTTCCTGGAGCAGCGTGGGGAGCGGGAATATGATAAGACGAGCAAGGATGAATGGAAGAATGGGAGTTACTGGCAGGCTGACAAGCCGGTGACGGAGCAGGAGGAAGCTGAGGGTCACGCCGTGCGCGCGATGTATCTCTATTCGGGGATGACGGATGTCGCGGCGTTGACGGGTGACAGCGTTTATATCCAGGCGGTGGACAGGCTTTGGGACAATATGGTGGGTAAGAAACTATACCTGCATGGCGGGATCGGGGCGATCCCGGATGGGGAACGGTTTGGCGATGACTATGAGCTGCCGAATCTCACGACGTATGCGGAGACCTGTGCGGCGATTGGGAGTGTCTATTGGAACTACCGGATGTTCCTGTTGCATGGGGATGCGAAGTATATGGATGTGCTGGAGCGGGCCTTGTATAATGGGCTGATCAGCGGGGTGGGGCTTGACGGGAAGAGCTTTTTTTATACGAATGCGATGCAGATTACCGAAGGGAAGGTTTTTCCGGCGCAGGAGCCGGCGAGGGCCGGCTGGTTTACCTGCAGCTGTTGTCCGACGAATATGGTGAGGCTGTTGCCGAGTGTGCCGGGGTATATGTATGCGGTGAAGGGGCGGGATGTGTATGTGAACCTGTATATCAGCGGGAAGGCGGAGATCGGGCTTGGCGGAAAGGAGAAACTGCAGCTCTTGCAGGAGAGTAATTATCCGTGGGACGGGAATATTCGCGTAACCGTGAATGTGGGCCGGCCGACGGATTTTGGGTTGTTGTTAAGAATACCGGGTTGGGCGCGTGGCGAGGCGGTTGCAGATGGGCTTTATCGCTTTGCCGGTGGCGTGAACCAGCCGGTGGTGATCAAGGTGAATGGCCAGGTGGTGGAGGCTTCGCTTCGGAATGGGTACGCTGTCGTCGAGCGCAAGTGGAAGAAGGGGGATGTGGTGGAGCTTGGGTTGCCGATGGACGTGCGCCGGGTGGTGGCCAGCGACAGTGTGAAGGAAGATGCCGGGAAGGTGGCGTTGCAGCGTGGGCCGATCGTTTACTGTGCTGAATGGGTCGACAATGCGGGCCGGACGAGTAACCTTATTCTGCCGGGCGGCGATGTGACGGCTTCGTTTGTGGCGGAGAAACTTGATGGGGTGGTGGAATTAAAGGCGAATGGAGAACGGGTCGTCGTTGGGGAGGACGGGTTGAGCGTGTCCACCAGGAAAGAGGCGATCCATTTTATACCCTATTATTCCTGGGCCAATCGTGGGAAGGGGGAGATGAATATCTGGTTTCCGGCGAAGGTGACCGGTGTCGACCTGCTGACTAAATAATTTATGTTGACTGCGTGAACTTATGTTGACTGCTTGCAAGAACTGGCTGCTGATCGTTTCTTTGGCTTGCGCATCCTGCGGAGGAACGGTGACGGTGGGTAATGGCGGACGCGTTCTGTTTAGTTCGCTTCCCGCGGCCGCCACGGGGATTACCTTCAGTAACAATTTACATTATACGGAGGAGTTCAATATGTACACCTTCCGCAGTTTCTTCAACGGCGGTGGGGTTGGCGTCGGGGATATCAACAATGACGGCCTGCCGGACCTTTTCTTTTGCAGTAATCAGGGGTCGAATAAACTTTATCTGAACAAGGGCGGGATGCATTTCGAGGATGTGACGACGAAGGCCGGGGTCGGTTCGGACGGGGTCTGGTCGACGGGTGTCTGCATGGCGGATGTGAATGGGGATGGGTGGGTCGATATTTATGTTTGTAAGTCGGGGGATCTGAAGGCGCGTCATCGGGCCAATCAGCTATTTATAAACAATCACGACGGCAGTTTTACGGACCGGGCGGCGGAATACGGGCTGGACAATACGGGGCTTTCGACGCATGCGGTGTTCTTTGATTATGACCGGGATGGGGATCTGGATTGCTACCTGCTGAACAATTCGTTTCGGCCGGTGGGGAATTATGATCTTGTCGCGGGGCAGCGGAATATCGTCGATTCGTCGGGGGGAAATAAATTATATCGAAATGACGGCGGACATTTTACGGATGTGACGGCGGCTTCGGGTATTTACAGCAGCCAGGTGGGTTTTGGGCTTGGGGTGACGATCGGGGATGTGAACAAGGATGGATGGCCGGACATTTATGTGTCGAATGATTTTTTTGAGAAGGATTATCTGTATATCAATAATCGGGATGGGACGTTTCGCGAGTCGTTGGAGGGATCGATCCGGGAGTTGAGTATGAATTCGATGGGGGCGGATATTGCGGATATCAACAATGACGGGTGGCCGGAGATCTATGTGACGGATATGTTGCCGGAGTTGGAGGGGCGGGTGAAGACGAAGACGTCGTTTGAGACCTGGGACACGTATCAGGCGAATTGGCGGGCGGGGTATTATAAGCAGTTTGTGCGCAATACGCTGCAGTTGAATAACGGCGTTTCCGGCCCGGGACACGCAGGGGTTGGAGTGCCTAGCTTTAGTGAGATCGGGCGATATGCGGGGGTGGAGGCGACGGACTGGAGTTGGGGGGCGTTGATCGCCGACTTGGACAATGACGGGAACAAAGACATTTTTGTCGCTAACGGCATTTATAAGGATGTGACGGATCAGGATTATGTGCAGTTTCTGGCGAATCCTACGGAGGTAAGGAAGATGATCCGGGAGGGGAAGCCGGTGATCACATCGCTGATCGGGCTGATGCCGTCGGTTCCGTTGGCTTCGTATGCTTTTCGCAATAATGGGGATCTGACGTTTACGAATGCGGCTGCTTCGTGGGGGCTTGATCAGCCGGGATTCTCGAATGGGGCGGCGTATGTGGATCTGGATAATGATGGGGATCTGGACCTGGTGGTGAATCATGTGAATGGGGTGGCTTCGGTCTATCGGAACAATAGTGATACGGCGGATGCGGAGTTTTTGAAGCTGACGCTGGTGGGGGAGGGGAAGAATACGCAGGCGATAGGGGCGAAGGCGACGGTTTATTATGGCGGGAAGTTGGCGTATCTGGAAGAGCAGCCGATCCGGGGGTTTGAG
>NZ_DASYCH010000143.1:0-2341 GCF_036500295.1 Puia sp.
TAAGTGGAAAAGCAGTGCTGGGAGCGGCGCGATAAATGGTGTAGACTTGCACAAATTCATATCAATGAAAACAGTAATGACCCTACTCATGGCCGTAGGAGTGATGTTTTCTGCTTTTGCGCAGGTGACGCCGCTTACGCAGGCCGATTCGTCGGCGCGGGTGGATTCTCTTTTGCATGCCCGGATCCGGGTGCTTCCATTCCCTATTGTGATCGATGCCGTCCTGCGGGATTTTCCGCATAACCTTGTTCATCTTACGGGCGAGTTGGTGCTGGCCCAGGGGGATGTCGAGAATTATGCATCCATTGTAGTACTGCCGGATGCGGAGAATTGCACCATTTCGCGTTATCATTCAAAGAGAGATACGACGGCGAGCTGGCAGGCAAAGATGTATACCGGCGATGATTTTGACAAGGCTGCGGGGCAATACCGGGATCTGTTCAAGAAACTGCAGGGCTGTTATATCACGCTGGCGGATGGCACAGTCGTTGGCCTTCAGGGCCGCTGGGAGCCGGCAAAGGAAAGTGCTGCATTTACTACGAGTACGTTCAGGGTCCCGACGGGGGACTGGCGGTACCGGGAAGTAAAGGTGGAGCTTGAGCTGGTGTATCTTTTGGCGGACTGGGCGGTCCATATCAATATTGTCAGCAAGCGGCCTGATGATGAGATCGGCTTGGCGACCACGGGTCCGCTGGCCGAACAGACCCTTATCGAGACGATCGCTACGATCAATAGGGCGCCTTGATCGCTCCGCCGTCCACCTGGATGGTTGTGCCGGTGATATAACCGGAGAGGGGGGAGGCGAGGAAGGCCACGAGGGCTGCCAGTTCTTCGGGGCGGCCGATCCGTCGAAGAGGGATATCTTTTGCCCGTTCGGCGAGCAGGTCTTCGCGGGTGGCGCCGGAGGGTGGGTTTTTGGGAAAAGTATCGTTGATCCGGTCTGTGAGGATGAGTCCGGGGGCGACGTTATTGACCGTTATATTATCCGGCCCCAATTCATTGGAGAGGATCTTCGCCATGCCAACCACGCCCATGCGTATGCTGGTAGAAAGGACGGAATTGGCTAAAAATGTTTTTACGGAGAGGCTGACGATATTGATGATTCGGCCGCTTCCCGTTTTTTTGAGGTGTGGGATGACCAGACGGCTGAAGCGTACGGTGCTTAGCAGGTTTAGTTCGAAGGCGGATTGCCAGGCGGTCTCGTCGAAGGATTCGAAGCTTCCGAAGGGGGGGCCTCCCGCGTTATTGATCAGGATATCGATCTTCCCGAATTCCTTTATGGCGGCGTCTACGAAGGCTGCCGACTCATCCGGCTTTTTTACGTCCACGGGTATTGCCAGTACGCGGCCCTTGCCGAGGGCCCGGAGTTCTGCTGCCGTTGTCTCCAGGGTATCGCGGTCGCGGGCGCCGATGACCACGTCCGCGCCTTCGATAACCAGGAGGGTCGCGCATGCTTTTCCCAATCCTTTGCTGGCGGCCAGCACCAGGGCCGTTTTTCCTATTAGTTGGAGGTCCATATTAGATGCGTTTGAGGGCAAAGATAAGTCACGCGCGGGTGCGGGGATGATCCCGGCAAATAAAACTTATCTTGCTTTGAAAGGGATCGTATGGAGAAGATATTACAGATACTGGTTGTCTTTGCGTTGATCATGCTGGTCGTCAATCGTTTCATACGGGGCAGGGAGCAGCGGTTCCGGGAGTATGTGTTATCGGGGCATATTTCGTTGCCATTGCCGGGCGATCTATACCGGGAGCTGTTGTCGGTGGTAGTGGGAGAGGATGTGATAGCCGCCGATCCTGACAACCGGCTATTCTTCCGGCCGGGACCGGAGAACACGCTTGTTGCCGCCGACAAGCGGACCGGGGTGTCGTTGGCGAGCGTTGCGATGGGAGAGGAGATCGATGCGGTCCTCTTCGATCCGTTGAGCCGGTTGATCTATTGTTATAGCCTGGCGGGGCTGCTGACGGTCCTGCGGCAGTCGGGCCGGAGCAGTTACCGGATCGTTCAACGGATGGACGTTCCCCGGGGGGGGATGCAGTTGTCGCTGGACCCGCATAGCGGTAAGATCTACCTGCAGGCGGAGGCGTTGGTCTATGTGTATGCCCATGTATAAGGGGGTGGGCAGGTAATTAGCTATGCGGGCATTCATTTCTCGAAATAACAAACGCTGCCGCCAACCCATTCCTTGTCCTGGTTGTAGCGGACGCCGATCATTTTCCCTTTGCTGAGGCGGGCGAGGTTGATGGCGGGGGTGGGGCGGTAGTCGCCGTCCTTCCAGAGGTACATCATCCGGATCTCTACTTTGGCGGGGAGATCGGGGGTTGGGATCAGGTCGGCGTA
>NZ_DASYCH010000144.1:0-16296 GCF_036500295.1 Puia sp.
TCGTAGTGCTCCTTTTCGTAGCCGAAGGCGCCCGCCATGCCGCAGCAGCCGGTAGCCAGGGTATGCACCGTAAAGTTTTTGGGGAGCCCGAGGATCGCATTGGCGACGCCGATATCGGAAAGCGCCTTCTGATGGCAATGGCCATGGAGGATGATCCGCCGGCGGTCCGTGGTAAAAGCGGTGGCGTCGATATGGCCCTTGAGGACTTCGTTATGGAACCATTCCTCGAAAAGGAAGACATGCTTGCTGAGGTCCTGCGCTTTTTGCTGGGCTTCCCCCCGCAGCAGCACCTTGTATTCGTCGCGGAACGAGAGGATAGCCGAAGGCTCGATGCCGATGAGCGGGGTTTCGGCGCTGATGACTCCATAGAGCGCATCAACGTTTTGTTGCGCGCAGGCGCGGGCTTCTTCAAGCAGACCTTTAGATAACAGGCTGCGCCCGCTGTCGCCATGCTCCGGGATGAGGACCGCATAGCCGAGCCGTTCGAGCAGGAGGATCGTTTTCTTCCCCGTCTCCACGTCGTTGTAGTTGGTGAACTCGTCGCAGAAG
This sequence comes from Puia sp., assembly GCF_036500295.1. Lineage (NCBI taxonomy): Bacteria > Pseudomonadati > Bacteroidota > Chitinophagia > Chitinophagales > Chitinophagaceae > Puia > Puia sp. The sequence goes on from NZ_DASYCH010000144.1 coordinate 550, forward strand.
AGGTACACCGTTTTAGCCGCGCGGCCGGGCGGATTGCCGTTAGCTGTCAGGCCGATGCGCGTGTTGCCGTTGTCCGCGGGGCGCCGCCGTTTCGCATGCCAGCGCCTCAGCGTTTGACCCGCGACCGCAGGCAGCGATCGATCGGGATGGAAGCCCACGATAGAATTAAATTGTTTCCGCAGGAACGGCATCGCAACAAAGAAATTATACAGCGGCGCCAGCCGCGAAGCCAGTTTCATCTGCCGGCTGAAATTGCCGATAAGCCGGGTGCGCCGCGGCACCCCGTGATGGGCATGATAGTGATGCAGGAATTCCGCGCGCAGCTTGGAGATGTCCACCGAAGAGGGACACTCCGTAAGACAGCCCTTGCAGGCAAGACAGAGGTCGAGGACTTCCTTTACGGTTTCGGCATCCTGCCCCGCGCCGAACTCGGCGGGATCCGTATTGAGGTATTGCCGCAGGACATTGGCCCGGGCGCGGGTGGTGTCGGTCTCGTTGCGCGTGGCCATATAGCTGGGACACATGGTGCCGCCTGTAATATGCGTCTTCCGGCAATCCCCGGAGCCGCTGCATTTCTCGGTCAGCCGCAGCATGCTTTCCTCGCCGGAGAAGTCGAACAGCGGGTCGACCCGCTGAGGCTTGCTGCCCTCGCCGCTATATCGCAGGTCGTCGAGCATATCCGGGGTGGCGGTGATCTTCCCTACGTTGAAAACGCCCTCCGCATCAAAGATCCATTTCACCTGTTTAAACAGTTCGTACACGGCCTCGCCCATAATGGCGGGGATGAAATTGCCGCGAAGCCGGCCGTCGCCGTGCTCGCCGGAAAGCGAACCGTTGTATTTTTTTACCAGGCCGGTCGTTTCGGCCAGCAGGGTTTTGAATAGTTGCCGGCCGGCTTCCGTCTTGAGGTTTACCATGGGCTCGACATGCAGTTCGCCATCGCCCGCATGGGCATACATCGAATACGGGGTGTTATGGAGTTGCAACAGGGCTTCGAGATCGGCGATATAGTGGGGGAGATCGTCTACGGCGACCGCACAGTCTTCGATGAGGTTCACCGGCTGGACATCGCCTTTCAGATTCCGTAACAGCCCCAGGCCCGCCTTGCGCAGGTCCCAGGCGCTCTTGGTCTCGCTGCCCGTCAATAGTGGATAGGCATAACCGAGACCGGCGCCGCGGAGCTTTTCGATGAGCCCGGTGCATTTCGCCTGCAGACCCGCGACGGTCTCGTCGAAGAACTCGACCAGCAGGATCGCCTTTGGCGCATCGACCAGGAAAAAGCGGTTGTGAGCCTGTTCGGCGTTGTTCATCGCCTGTTCGAGGATGACATGATCCACAAGCTCCGAGGCGGAGCAGCCCATCCGGACGATCATGCCGTTGGCCTGCAAGGCTTCGGCCATCGACAAAAAGTGAACCGCGACCACACCGACCTCGCGCGGCGGCAGATCGATGAGTTTCAGTTTCGCTTCCGTCACGACACAGAGCGTACCCTCCGACCCGGCAACAAGACCGGCGAGGTTGAGTGCGCCGGCATCCAGCTGATGGACGAGATGATCGAGGGCATAGCCGCTGTTGCGCCGGGTGACCGACGGCTTTGGAAAGCCTTGCGCGATAGTGGCCTGGTTGGCTTTGTTCTCGACCAGCGAGAGGAGATCGTTATAGATGTGGCCTTCGAGGCCGGGATTCTTCTTTTTCTGCCGCGCGGTTTCAAGGTCGATGGGTCCGAACACGGCATCGCTGCCGTCGGCGAGCAGGGTGGTCACTTCGAGGAGGTTGTTGCGGGTGTTGCCCCAGATCATCGAGTGGAGACCGCAGGAGTTGTTGCCGATCATCCCGCCGATCATCGCGCGGCTGGAGGTGGACGTCTCTGGAGCGAATAACAGCCCATGGGGTTTTAACCAGGCATTCAGGTCATCCCGGATGACCCCCGGCTGTACCCGGATCCATTTCTCTTCTTTATTGAGTTCGAGAATGCCGTTCAGGTGTTTTGACACATCGACGATGATACCATGGCTGACGACCTGGCCGGCGAGGGAAGTCCCCGCGGTGCGCGGCACCAGGGTGAGCCCGGAGCGCCGGGCGAAGGCGATGAGCTGCCGGATATCGTCGGCGTGTTGCGGGATCGCCACGGCCAGCGGCATTTCCTGGTAGACGGAAGCATCCGTGGAATAAGCGATCCTTACGGTGCGATGCAGGACGGAGTCGTCGAAATACAATTCCCCTGCAAAGGCTTTTGTCAAGAGTGTGAAGTCGGCCGGCATGTGCTTATTTTGGCTTCACCAGTTCGATCACCTTCCTGACGCTGCCATGTTGTTTTAACAACGCTTCGGCGGTTTTTGCATCGAGACCGGTTTCCCGGACGATCATCTTTATCCCCCGGTTGTGCAATTTACTGTTGGTTAGCTGCATATCCACCATTTTGTTGCCTTTTACTTTCCCCAGCTTGATCATGGTGGCCGTCGTGAGCATGTTGAGCACCAGTTTCTGCGCGGTGCCCGCCTTCATGCGCGTGCTGCCGGTGAGGAATTCCGGGCCTACGATGACCTCGATGGGAAACTGCGCGGCCTTTGCGACGGGGCTGCTGGCATTGCAGACGATACAGCCCGTGACGATGTCGTTGGCGCGGGCCTGCTGCAGTCCCCCCAGGACGTAGGGCGTTGTGCCGGAGGCGGCGATGCCGACGATGACATCCTGGGTGGTGGGGCTGTACTTTTGAAGATCGGCCCAGGCCTGTCCGGGGTCGTCTTCGGCGTTCTCCACGGCTTTTTTGATGGCGCTGTCGCCGCCCGCGATGAGGCCGATGACGAGATCGTAGGGAACGCCGAAGGTGGGCGGGCATTCCGAGGCGTCAAGGATGCCCAGGCGGCCGCTGGTGCCCGCGCCGATGTAGAAGAGCCTGCCTCCCTTGCTCATCTTTTCGATGATGGCGGCGGTGAGGGCTTCTATCTGCGGGAGTGCGCTGCGAACGGCGATGGGTACCCGTTGATCTTCCAGGTTGATGTCGAATAGGATCTCCGGTAAGGAAAGGTCTTGCAAATTTTTGTAATAGGATTCTGTTTCTGTTGTGAGTTCCATAAATTTATTTTGCTGCTTTGACTACGGCGTCATAAAAGGCATTGAGGGTAAGCGGCCGGACATTGACCTTTGAAACGCCAAAGGTCTTGTTGTCGTCCGGGTATACGCGGTTGGTGAGGCAGATGTACACGATCTTGTATTTTGGGTCTACCCAGACAAAGGTGCCGGTATACCCCGAATGGCCGAAAGCCTGGTCCGAACGATGGTCATTCGTTTCCCGCCGGTCCAGGTTGGTCCGGTCGAAGCCGAGACCGCGATAGGTGACCTTGGATTGACGCGCCGTAAAATACCGGACCGTCGTGCTGTCGAAGTATTTCCGGCCGCCATAGCTGCCGCCGTTGAGCAGCATCTGGTAATAGATGGCCAGGTCGTTGGCGCTTGCGAAGAGCCCCGCGTGACCTTCCACGCCGCCGGCCATCGCCGCACCGGGGTCGTTGACATAACCCTGGACCGGCATGTTCCGGAACCAGTTGTCATTCTCGGTGGTCGGGACGATGCGTTCCTTTGGAAAGCGGTTCCTTGGCAGGTAGCCCGTCGACTGCATCCCCAGCGGCAGATAAAGGTTCTGCAGGACGTATTCGTTGAGCCGTTGATGCGAGACGTTCTCGAACACTTCCTTCATCATGTACATGCTCAAATCGCTATAGACGAACTTCCCTCTTGTCAGCACGGGCGAGGCCAGCGTCACCGGCCACTGGGTGTCGTTGAAATAGTTGGCCCGGAGGTAATAGTTGTCCGCGACCTTGGTAGGGTAGGCGGAGCTCGAGTCGGTGGACAGGTCGGTTGGTTTCAGACTTTCGTAGAATTTGATGTAGGGGGTAAAGCCCGCTTCGTGGAGCAGGGCTTCGCGGACCCGAAGGTCTTTTTTGTTGGGGATGTTGCGCAGGGCGGTAACATAATTCGCGATCGGGCTGTCCAGGTTGATCTGATGCGTCTCATAGAGGTGCATGATGGAGGGGGTGGTGGCCGTCACCTTCGTGCAGGAGGCCATATCGAAGATATCATCGAGCCGGGTCGGCGCATCCCCCCAATATTTGTGTTTGCCAAAGGCCTTGCTGTAGATGACCTCTCCGTCCTTTGCCAGCAGGATGACGACGGCGGGGGCGGCGTGTGCGGCGATTCCGGCTTTGACGATCGAGTCGATGCGCACGAGGTCCTTGCTGTCGACACCGACTGCTTCGGGCGTCGCGTAGCCGAGTCTGGTCTTTTTGATCATCGAACCCGCGCCCTTCGCGTATTTGGGGCTAAAGGTTTGTGGGAGTTTATTGGCGATGGCCGTGCCGCCGAAAAGCGTCTGTGCCGCAAGTGAGGCCTCGTTCTCGTTATCGGTGGGATACCAGACGATCGGCGAAGCGAGACTGTCGAAGTGTTTGAGATTCGCGCCTTCGCCGCTAAGGACGATAAAGACCCTGGCATGTTGCTCCAGGTCTTTTACAAAGGCAAGCCAGTCCGCACCGAAGGGGGTGCCGGCCGAGCATTCGAGGAAGATGGTATTGAAGAACTTCAGTTTGTCATGCAGTGCGTTGAAGCCGGCAGCGTCGCGGACCGTATCACCGTTGAAGCTGCTGACTCCCCAGTAGTTTCGGGCAATGCTGTCGAACTCCTGGTGATGGCCGAAGTGGAGACTTACGCCGGCAATCGTGAGTTCCGGCAGGCTCTTGATCGGGATCTCGCGGGCGGCGTTGTTCAGGACAACGGCTTGGGCGTGGGCGGTGATTCGGAGGAAAAGTAACCCTATCAGTAAAAGGCGTGTCATAGACCAAAATTAAATGATAAAGCGGAAGGGTTACCCCTCCCGCTTTTTATGGTTAGATGGCGGGATCGGTGGGCGTATTGGGATTGTTGATCCTTTCCTGTGTGGGATAAGGATAGAAGATCCGGTTCCGTTCCGAGTTGTTGGCCGGGGGAACGGGCCGGCTGAAACGCCGGGTGTCTTCCCATTTGAGCCCGCTGAGATAAAGCTCGGCACAGCGTTGTTTGTAAACTTCTTCCAGCAGGCTGGGGTAGTCTACCGTCCCCGCGTAGGGCGCCAGGCCGGCATTGACGCCAAACGGATCGCCCGTCGTCTGGGTTCTCACGGCGTTGATCAGGGCAAGGGCCTGGTTGAGATCGCCGCCCAGCCGCAGGATCGCTTCGGCCTGGATCAGCCGGACCTCATCGGGCGTATAGACGGGGATGCTGCCGGTCTGTGAGAGCGAGAAGCCCGCCATCGTGCCGACGGTGTCGCCGTTGATCACCTGGTTGGGCGTTGTCATATAAAACGCGATCCGCTTGTCGCCGGGATAGTAGAGGCTATCGGGCAGTCCGAAGTGGATGCGGGGGAAATAGGACTTGGTGATGGTGTAGGTGGTGTAGAGCGGATTCGGCGTCAGGCTGGAGTAGTCGAACCGCGAGGTCTTGGTCAGATTGACCTTGTTCGCATTGTCCAGGGCGGCCTGGTTGTTTCCGGCCATCAGATTGATCCGGGCTTCCAGGGCATACAGCGTATTGACGAGATCGAAATCGGGACCCGCGATGGAGGTCTGGAACGTCGTGGATGGCGCGTTGGCGGTGACGAGGGCTACGGCGCTGTCGAGCAAGCCGATCGCCCGGGCAAACACCTGCTCACGCGGGGCAAAGGTCACCGGGCTGGTGGTGTTGGTGTTGAGATCGGCTTCGGGATAGGCCATCGCCAGTTCGGCGAGACACATGGCCTTGAACAGATAGGCCTGGCCCATGACGCCGCTCAGCGTGCCGGCGTCGAGACCCTGGACCTTCGGGGCGCTGTTGATGACGCTTTCACACATGCCCATCACCGTTTGCATCGAGCTCCAGTAGCTGAGGACGTTGCCGTCGGGGGTGACATTGGACCCGCCGAGTTCCAGCGCGATCACATTGGTAAAGGTCGCCACCCCTTTTATTTCCCGGGCGGTTACGTCGGGGGAGACCATGAGATTGGACAAGCCGGTAGTGGAATAGGATTGACGCAGGCCGATGCTCAGCGCGATGATCCCCGACGAACTGTTCAGGACCTGCTGGTCGGAGGCGGCGTTGGGATTGACGACATCCAGCTTGCAGGACGTGCCCAGCAGGCTTGCCGCAAGAAGGAGATATATTGAAGATGTTCTCAGTTTCATTTTTCTTGATTTTGCTGGTTAAAAGGTGTAGTTCAGGCCAAAACCGATGGTTCTCGGGATCGGCACCTCCACGAAGTCAAAACCGCGGACGGCGGTGCTTTGACCGGCGGCATTGGTTTCAGGATCCCAGCCGGGATATTTGGAGATGCAGAAGAGATTACGGCCGTATACGGAGATACGCAGCGGTTTGTCACCCAACACCCGCCAGTGCAGCGTATAGGAGGCAGACAGTTCCCGCAGCTTGGCGTACGAGCCGTTGTCTATCCAGTAGTCAAAGGCGCTGTAGATCGCCGCGGAATACCCTTTTTTCACCTTTCCTTCCAGTTCCGGCATATACCCGGCGAGGCCACCATAGATATCCCGGTCGCCTACGCGCCGGGTGAAGTCGAACAGCTTGGCGCCATACGAGAAATCCCATTGCATGCGGATGGACCAGGCCTTGCCGATCTCGAATTCGTTGGTGAGTGATCCGGTCCATTTCGGGTTGGCATCGCCGATGACCTTACTCAGGGGAGAGCCGGTGGGCTGGCCGTTCTGGTCGCGGCCCGATTTCTCCAGCTGCGGCAGACCGGCGGGGGTCAGCAGCAGGGAGCCGTTGGGGTTGCGGGCGGCATAGGTGGCATAATAGGAGCCCAGCGGATAGCCTTCGACGGCTGCCACTTCACCAAACCCGTTGGGGAAGGTGACGACGCGGCCGGGGATATTGAAGACCTTGTTGCGGTAGGCGTTGAATATCGCCGTGACATCCCATTTGAAGTTCGTCGTTTGAACCGGGATACCGCGGACGAGGAGTTCGATGCCCTTATTGGTCATATTGCCGATGTTCTGGTATTGCGTATTGTAGCCGGTGGAGGGACGGAGCGTCACCGGCAGCAGGAGGTCTCTCACCGCTTTATCATACCAGGAGAATTCCAGACCCAGGCGGTTGTGGAGAAAGCTGGCGTCGATGCCGATCTCTTTTTCGGTCTGGCGTTCGGGTTTGACGTCGGTGTTGCCGAGCTGGCTGGGTGAGCCGAGACCGGGCAGGCCGGGCAGGGACACCGAGGTGTAATTGGTAAAACGGTCATAAGGGCCGATGGCGGTAAGGTTACCGTTCTGGCCATAGGAAGCGCGGAGCTTCAGGTCCGGGATGATATCGGCCAGCCTGGAGTTCTTCCAGAAGGACTCTTCGGACAGCAGGTAGGTGCCGCTGAGTTTGGGATAGTACTGCCAGCGGTCGCTGATGCCGAAGGAGGAGGCGACGTCGTTGCGGATGGCGCCGGTCAGGTAGATCTTGTTCATGTACCCGAAGGTCTCCTGTGCATAGAGTCCCATGATGTTCAGGGTGGACCGGCTTTCGGCGGTGGTGATCGTCGCGGCGCCCGAGGAGATCTGGCTGACGGGGCTTAGCTGCGTGCCGGTGACCGCGTCGGCGTTCGAGACGGCGGTTTGAATGGTGCCGCCGATGGAAGTGGAGGATTCCAGCTTATCGGTGAGATGCGCCTTGTAGGCAACCGTCAGGTCATTGTTCAGCAGCAGCGCGATCTTGTCGGCCCGGCTGGAAAAACCCGTGTTGTAGGTGGGGGTGGTGTTCCCGATGGGGATGTAGGCGGTGCCCAGTTCGGTAGAGTTATCATAACCGAGGGTGTAGTTGATGGAAAGGTTCTTTGTCGGCGTTGCGGCCAGATTGATGTTGCCGATGAAACGGCTGGTCGACTGGCGGAACTTGAATTTGGCAATCGCCTCCAGCGGGTTCGTCCGTTGAAGCCCGGCGGGTGACAGGGTGGGGTAGACGCCCGTGGCATTGGGGAACGGGTTGATATTGTTGTTCCCGAAGATGAAGCCGGTGAGGGCGCCGTATTGCTGGTTGATCCCGCCGTTTGGCATCTGATCGGCGGCGTCATAGATATACGAGAAGCCGACGGTGGCTTTTAACCAGTCGTTGAGCCGGGTGTCGATCCGGGCGCGGGCCGTTCCGCGTTGGAAATCGGTGCTCTTGACGATGCCGCCGTTGAAGAGATAGCCGGCGCTGACATAGTATTGGGTGTTGTCGTTGCCGCCCGAGACGGAGACATTGTCATCGGTGCCGCCGGCGTTGGTGAAGATCTGCTTTTGGAGATCGTAGCGGGTGACCGGGATCTTTGTCTGGTCGTTGACATTGGTGTTGGCAAAGGCAAACGGATAGGTGTTGTAGGCCAGTTTCTTCCGCAGCGAGTTATCGCGGAAGTCAGTGGAGACCGTCACTGTAGGCTGACCCGAGCGGCCTTTCTTGGTGAAGATCTGTACGACCCCGTTGCTGGCGCGGGAACCGTAAATGGCGGCGCCGGCGGCCCCCTTGATCACTTCGATATGATCGATGTCGGCGGGGTTGATGTCGGCAAGCCGGTTTTGGGTGTAGCCCCCGAGATCGATCAGCTGATCGGAGTTGTTGTTGACGATGACCCCATCGATGATGTACAGCGGATCGCTCGACCCGGCGATGGTGCTGTTACCCCGTAGGTGAACGCTGATACCCCCATCGGGATTACCCGAGTTCTGGGACACTTCCGCGCCCGCTACCTTGCCGGCCAGCGCCTGGTCGACACCGGTAGCAAGACCCCGGTTGAGGTCCTTGCCCGAGACGGTGGAGATGGCATTGCCCAGCTGTTTCTTGGTGACGGCGACCGTTGTGCCGGTGACCACGACCTCGCTTAGACTCAGCGCATTTTCCGCGAGCGGCGTGCTGACCGTGATGGCGCTGTGGTTGAGGGTGACTGATTTCGTAATGGGTTTATAGCCCGTAAAAGAGATGGTTAGCGTGTAGGCGCCGTCCTTGACGGTCGCGTTGAGGGTGTAGTTGCCCTGTGCGTCGGTCGAGGTGGCGTAGGTCGTGCCCTCGAGTTTGATCGTGGCGCCGGCGAGGGGTTCCTTGTTTCGGGCATCCGTGATGACCCCTTTTATCGTCTGGTGATCCTGGGCGAACGTGAGCTGTCCCAGGAGCAAAAGCGCAAGCACGGACAGGACGTGCTTTACTTTTGTCAATTTTGGCAAGTGATGGATCATATTGATTTGTTTTTTCGTGAAAGCATGTTATTGCGGGAAGCTGATCTTTCCCATGGAGACCCGGGGCGACGGCCCGTTCGACTGGCCGGCAACGGCTTCATTGGCCAGCAGGGCGAAGAGCACAGCCTCCTTTGCATCCGGGTTTAGTTGAAGGCTGGTGGTGGTGTGCAGGCGATTGCCGAAATGCTCCCGCAGGTGCTGCATCAGCTGCGGATTGTAGATGCCGCCGCCGCTGGCATAGATGGCAAAGTCGCGCCGGCCCTGCACCTTCACTTCGATGGCGTCGATGATCTGCGCGGTGGAGAAGGCGGCGAGCGTGGCCATGATATCGTAGGAGGAGAGATCGGGCTGGCCCGTCGCGGCGAGGGCCGCCGTCAGGTAGAGAAGATTGAACAACTCCGGCCCGGTCGTCTTTGGAAAAGGCGCCGCGAAGAACGGATGGTTCTTTAGCGTGGCGAGCAGCGACTGGTTGACGACACCCTGGAACCCGATGGCGGAATCCTTGTCATAATATTGACCGGGGTAATGCGCCTGGATAAACTGATCCATCAGGGTGTTGCCCGGACCGACGTCGGTGGAGAAGAAGTTCCCGGTGCTGTCGGCGGGCAGGTAAGTAAAATTGGCGATGCCGCCGATATTCAGGAGAATGCGGTTCTCGGTCTTGCTGGCCAGGAGAAGATAGTCCCCATAGACCGCGAGGGGGGCGCCTTCCCCGCCGGCGGCGATATTCTTCTGGCGGAAATCGCTGATCGTGATGATCCCGCTGTTGACGGCGAGATGATCGCCATCGCCGATCTGGAGGGTGGCATTGCCATAGACATCGGCGTTTTTTGGGCGTTGATGTTTTGGCGAGTGGAAGATGGACTGGCCATGACTGGCGATGAGATCGACCGTGCCGGCGTCGACCTTCCATTCGGCGAGACATTCTTTGATCAGCCGCGCATAGTAGATGCCGATCCAGGCGTTGAGCAGGGCGACCCGTTCGAGGTTGACGGTGGAGCGGGCAAAGACGGATTTCAGTTCTTCTTTGAACGCCGGGGTATATTCCCGGGTAGTAAACTGCTTTAAGTTGAGTTGGGTGCCCGGACCGCTGCCCGTAAACTCACAGAGGGCGATGTCGAGCCCGTCGAAGGAGGTGCCGGACATCAGGCCGATGATCGTACGTTTGGGTTGACAGGCGATCTCGAAAAGTCGGTTGATATTGGGGTTCATGGCTTCAGTTTCTTGTCACTGTTTGTTCCAGGGTGGTCCAGAAATCCGGGGCTTCGCCACCGAGGACCCAGACGGAGATACCCCGCAGATGATATTTTTTGAGGATATCCAGTTTGGGCTTCAGGGAGCTGCCGTCTTCGATAAAAATGTATTCGAAGATGCCGTCGTTATCGAGTACGACGGAATTGACCTGGGCTTTTTCGTTCCACTGCGGCTTGGCGTTATATCGCTCCATCAGGTAGTGCAATTCGGGGTATTTGAGCGATCGCGCGGTGGAGAACCCGCCTTTCTCGTCGGTATAGTCCGTATACCAGTAAAGAGAATAGCTGGGGATGCCGAGCGACAGCCTCTGGGCCGGCACTCCTATCTGGAGCAGGTATTGAACGACGTGCTCTACCCAGTCGGCGCCGGCTACCGGTCCCGGGGTGGTGCGCCGCGTATGTTCGCCATAGGTCATAATGGAGATAAAGTCACCGGCGAGGGCCATGGCCTTGAAATCATAGCCGGCGCGCCAGTCCTCATAGAGAAATTTATGATAGGCGTCGGTGCCGCCGGTGTTGGCGGTGGCGTGGACGACGGCAGCCGAGAGCTGCAGCTGGTGATGGTGCAGGGAGTCGGCCGTTTGCTGGAAGAAGGTCGTGAAATTCTCCCGGTCTTCGATGTTCAGCCCTTCCATATCGAACTGCCAGCCGGCGAGATGATATTGTTGGGCAAAGACGAGCATCATATCGATCGCCCGTTTGCGTGCGATGGGCGAGGACACGACGGCGTGGAGGATCGCGGTGTTGAAGCCCGTGTTCACGATGAGCGGCATTACTTTGACATGATTGGCTTTGGCGACCTCCAGTATTTTGGGATGGATGCTGCCCGTCAGCACGCCCTCTTTACTCATATTGAACACCTGGGGGCTGACGATGGAGATCTGCGCGGCATTTTTACGAAAGCTTTCAAACGACTCGGCGTTGTCGACCATATAGAACAGGTTCTCGGATTTAAATTGGGCGAACGTAAAAAACGCCGGAGCGAGTAAGACGAGGGTGATGGCAAGCTGCTTTCTCATAAAACTATTCGTTTGTGTTGGCTAAAGGGTTACACGTATGTAATGTTAAGAAAGGTTTTCCGATTTGAAGCCAATTCCTGCGCATTTTTACAAAAAAACGCAAAAAACCGCAAAAAGGCCGCGCGCGGGAAACGGTCGGGCCTGTTCGTATTTAAAATTTAGATGATCTGAATCTGTTTTAGATGATCTGAATCTGTGCGGCGTATTTTTTTAGTCGCTTGTCGGTGGGTTGGAGATCGGTGATAAGGGTGCTCAGCTCGGCGAGGTTGCAGATCTTTATCTTTTGGATGGAGTCGAGTTTTTCGGAGATGCTCAGGATCACACTTTGGTGCACGGAACGGATCATCGCTTTTTTTACCTGAACGGCTTCCCAGTCCGAGTCGGTGACGCCTTTTTGGAGGGAGACGCTGTTGGTTCCCAGGAAGCAGAGATCCGCTTCGATCTCCGAAAGCTGTTGCACCACCTGGGCGCCGACGATGATCTGCGTGTCGGAGGAGAGTTTACCGCCGATGAGATTGACGGTGAGGTTGGGATGTTCGGCCAGTTCGACGGCGACGATGGGGCTGATGGTAAAAAAGGTGCAGAAGAGGCGGTTGGGGATGAGCCGGGCCAGTTCGATCATGGTCGTGCCGCCGCCGACGATGACGATCATGCCGTCTTCGATGAGTTCGATAGCCTTGCGGGCAATTTCTTTTTTTTCCTCTTTTTTATAGATCGGGCGTTCGGAATAGGGGAAGTGGAAGGCTTTGGAGATGGCGCCGCCGTGAACTTTGATGATCTGGCCGTTGTCGGTCAGTTCGTTGAGGTCGCGCCTGACGGTGTCTTCGGATACGTTGAGCTGCTGGCTGAGGTCGGCCGACAGCACTTTGTTGTGGATGTTGATCTGGTTGATGATATGTTTTAGACGTTCCTCCTTAAGCATGGTTGGTTAATGAATGAGGGGGTGAAAATATTATAAATATTTACAAATTCAAATTTCTTTGCGATCATCGGGCGTGTTGGGCGTATATTCAGGTATGCTTTTGCGAAGGTTGTTTTCGTTTTCGATGATCGTCCTGGCGCTGATCAGCGGGCATGCGGTCCGGGGGCAAAAAAAATATTCTTTCCAGCGGCCCGCGATGGGTTCGCCGTTTACGATCACCATCGGGACCGGGGACTCGCTGGCCGCGGCGCAGGCTGCTGACGCGGCGTTTCAACTGGCCGACAAGCTCAACGGGATACTCAGTGACTATCTCGACAGCAGCGAGATCAACCGGCTCAGCGCCACCAGCGGTCAGGGAAGATATGTCCCGGTATCGCTTCCCCTGTTCGATATCCTCGGGCGGGCGCAGGAGGCCGCGCGACTCAGCGAAGGAAGTTATGATATCACCATCGGTCCTGTGGTCCGGCTATGGCGCAAAGCGCGCAAAACGGGTGTGCCGCCCGGCAGGGAAGAGATCGCGGCGGCGTTGCAGCGCACCGGCTATCGTTATGTCCATCTCGACACGGTGCATCGCAGCGTATGGCTGGAGATACCGGGGATGCAGCTGGATGTCGGCGGTCTCGGGAAGGGATTTGTCGCCCAGGCCGTCCTGCAACAGCTGCGGGGTGCGGGCTTTCCCGTTGTCCTGGTGAATGCGGGTGGAAAGATCGTCGCGGGGCCGCCGCCGGTGGGCCGGCCGGGTTGGATCATCGGGATCAACGCCCCGGGCGAGAAAGAACGCCTGCTGCCCTTGCTGTTATCCCTGCGGCAGACCGCGGTCGCCACTTCCGGTGACATCTACCAATATGTGGAGTGGCGCGGCCGGCGGTATTCGCATATCATCGATCCCCGGACCGGCATCGGGCTTACGCGCCGCCGCAACGTGACGGCCATCGCGGGGGACGGCACCACGGCGGACTGGCTGGCCACGGCCTGCAGCGTGCTCTCTTATCGCCGGGCGTTGCGGCTGATCCGGCATTTTCTGGGCGCGGCGCTATTTATTACCGAAATGCGGCATGGCCGGATTATTCAGAAAAGTTCCGTTAACTTTAAACAATACCAGTTACCCGATGCGCCTGCCCATTCCACCACGTCTGCTAACCTTTTTCACGGCGGTGATCCCGTCGATCCTGTTCACCGGGAGCGTGTATGCTCAGTCTTTCCACGGGTATGAGCAGGCTATCCCCAATTCCGATGTCTCCTTTAAAATGGTTCCCATTCCCGGGAGCAGGACCGTCGACTCCTTCTGGATGGAAGAGCACGAAACCACCTATGAGGAGTATATCCTCTTCCAGGATGAGTCGCAGGATCATGGTCCGGCGCCCGACGGGGTAACGCGGCCCAGCCCGCCTTATGTCGATTTTACGCTCGGCATGGGTAAAAAAGGCGGCTTTCCTGCCAATAGCATGAGCCGGTATGCCGCGATGATGTATTGCAAATGGCTGTACAAACGAACGGGTGTTTTTTATCGCCTGCCGACGGAAGGGGAGTGGGAATATGCCTGCAGGGCCGGTACGGGCACGGCGTATCCTTTCGGGGCCGGTGCGGATTCGCTGCGGTGGTATGCCTGGTATAGCGGCAACAGCGACAACCGGTATCATGCCGTGAAACAGCTGAAACCCAATTCCTGGGGACTGTTCGACATGCTGGGCAATCTTGCCGAGTGGACACTCGACGCGGCGACTCCCGGGACCGCCTATCCGCTTATTTTAAAGGGCGGGTGTTTTCACGATGGGGCTGCGGCCCTGCAACCCGCGGCCCGGCTCCTTTCCGACAAGAAGTGGAATGCCCGAGATCCGCAGATCCCCCGCAGCAAATGGTGGAATACGGATGCGCCGTTCATCGGCTTCCGCGTGATCAAACCGGTAAAGCAGCCGACTGCTGCCGAGGCAGAAGAGTTTTATAACCATTATTTATAACCGTTTTATTCATTTTAAATTGCAGTTAACATGAATCGACAATCATCCTCCTTCGACGCAGGCCGGCGCGACTTTATGAAAAAGTCCTCCATTGCGGCAGCCGGGGTCCTCGCCGCACCCCTTCTTTCCCGGGCCAATTTCTTTTCAGGCGCAGACAACACGATCAAGATAGCGTTGATCGGCTGTGGCGGCCGGGGTACCGGCGCTGCCGTTCAGGCGCTGAGTACCAAACAGAATGTACAGCTGGTCGCGATGGCCGATGCTTTTCGGGACAGGCTCGACGGCAGCTATAAGAATATCCTCGAGGCGCTGGAGGACAAGAAGGGTAGGGTACAGGTGAAAGAGGAGAATAAATTCGTGGGTTTCGACGCGTACAGGAAAGCCATGGCGCTTGCCGATGTCGTTATCCTCGCCACGCCGCCGGGATTCCGGCCCATCCATTTCGAAGAGGCGGTGAACCAGGGCAAACAGATCTTTATGGAGAAGCCCGTGGCCACCGATCCCGCGGGGATCATGCGGGTGCTGGCCGCCGCCGAGATCGCCAAACAGAAGAAGCTCAACGTCGTTGTCGGTCTGCAGCGCCGGTATCAGACCTCTTATCGCGAACTGATCAAACGCGTCCACGACGGCGCCATCGGGGAGATCGTCAGCGCCCAGGCCTGGTGGAATAATGACGGCGTTTGGGTGCATCCCCGGCAAGCCGGGTGGACGGAGATGGAATACCAGATGCGCAACTGGTATTATTTCGTCTGGCTTTGCGGCGATCATATCACGGAGCAGCATATCCACAACCTGGATGTCATCAACTGGGCCCTCGACTCCTATCCCGTCACCGCCCAGGGCATGGGTGGACGGGAGGTCCGGAAAGGAAAGGACTATGGCCAGATCTTCGACCATCACTTTGTCGAATTCCACTATGGCAATGGGGCTATCCTGAACAGCCAGTGCCGGCACCAGAAAGGGACGATGAGCAAGGTGGACGAACTGCTGGTGGGCACGAAGGGGAAAGTGTTTTGCGATGCGGCGCGGATCACGGATATAAAGGGGAATACCATTTATCAATTTGACAAGGCAAAGGAGAATCAGCCCTACCAGAATGAACATGATGAGTTGTTCGAGGCGATTGCCAAGGGGGAATATAAATTCTGGGATGCCGAACGCGGGGCAAAGAGTTCGATGACGTCCATCCTGGGCCGGCTGGCTACCTATTCCGGGCAGCCGATGCAGTGGGATACTGCCTTGCACAGCGGGATGAATATCATGCCGACGGCGTATGCGTTTGACGCCACCCCGCCGGTCGTGCCGGACGCCAATGGGATGTATCCCGTGGCGATACCCGGGCAGACAAGACCATTCTAAAATTTGCGCTACCGGGGAGCGGCG
>NZ_DASYCH010000145.1:0-46408 GCF_036500295.1 Puia sp.
TCCTATTTGCACCACCAATGCATTATAACCGGAAATTTTGCTGAGGGAAACAATGTACGATCGGTGCACCCGGATAAACTTGTGATCGGACAAAATATTTTCAATTACACTGATGGCACGTTTTACCAGAAAATGCCTGTCACCTGTAAGAAAAATCTTTACATAATCTTTCCAGCTTTCGATGTACTCAATTTCATTCACAAAAACTTTTTTCATATCCCTGTCCACTTTCAGGTAAATAAAAGCAGCCGGGTCCGGCGTTTCTTTTACTGTGGTTACAGACATTTCACGGCCCATCATCCGGTTTAATTTGGTGATGGCTTTAAAAAAACGTTCAAAGGAAACAGGCTTAACCAAATAATCCACTGCATCCAATTCAAAACCATTAATTGCATATTCCCTATATGCCGTAACAAAAATTACTTTGGGGGGATGGGAAAGGTTTTTTAGAAATTCGGTACCGATGATCCGGGGCATTTTAATGTCCAGAAAAATAACATCAACTGTTTTATTCCGCAATACCCCCAAAGCCTCAATTGCATTTCTGCACTGGCCAACAATTTCCATGTCATCAAGGGAAGAAATATATTTCGCCAGCACCTTCAATGCCGGAGGCTCATCATCTATAAGCAGACAACGAAGCTTCATGAGGTCATAGTTTGAGCGATTACGGGAGGGGGATGCGGCATCGTAAAAGCCGATATACTGCCGCTCATTTTAATCATTAATGAAACTGCAAAGAAATCTCCCTCGTCATTTATCTTCAGTTCATATTTTCCAGGGTAAAGAAATTCGAGACGCTTTTTTACATTGTTGATGCCGATGCCATTATTGCTGTGCGATATATATTCGTTTTTGCTATTGGCGATCTTGAATTTTAATATACCGTTCGTCGCAGATATATCCACTCCCATCCAGGGTTTTTCAATTTGCTCCGAAGCGCCGTGCTTAAAAGCATTTTCCAGAAAAGGAAGCATCAACAAGGGCGATATGAAAACGTCCCTGATATCGCCTTCCACCATCCATGATATTTCCAATGTATCGCCATAGCGTTCTTTTTCCAGATCTAGATAATCTCTCATGATCTGCACTTCTTTCTCCAGCCTCACTTCTTCGGCCTTGCAATCATAAAGCATGTAGCTAAGCAACGATGACAATTTCAAAATAAGTTCAGGCGTTTTTGGTGACCTGTCGAGAGAAAAAGAATAGATATTATTAAGCGTATTAAATAGAAAATGCGGATGTACCTGTGCTTTCAGCAGTTGCAACTCGGCTGTTACTTTTTCCTGTTGCGCGTGCAGAAATTCTTTTTGCTTCAATAACCATTGTTTCCCAAGCGATAGAGAGGAGAAGCAAGCCGAGGTGGTCAAAACGCATAGGAAACATTGCCATGCATAATCATCCCCATGGGGCATTTGCATCCGATCCAGCAAAGGAGCGTCTATATACCTAAGAAAAAAGCCGGTCAGGAACCAGCCGACCGCAAGCCAGCAAACGATTGCGCCGAGGAATACCCCGTATTTGCCTCTCATCAGCAGCTTTGGAATGGCGATGTTTGAAATAGGATAACTAAAGACCATAAAGACCGGAATCCAAAGCGAGATGCGAATGAGGTGATCAGTAAATGGCGGCCATATCATGGTCAGGAAGGAGGCCCAGCTCAACAGCCATAATGACCAAAACAAGAGATGCCGGATCACCCGGTATTTCGAGGAAAAGATAAACTCGTTTGTTTTGATCATATTCACAATTTAAGCAATTAAACCAAATGATCGTTTCACCTGAATGTAAAATAGACAAACGACAGTCAATTGCAGACAAACAGCATTTTTCTCTTCCGAAAGCCATTAGCCTGTTTTAACTGCCTTGTTTCCAACAAACAAATCTGTTAGGCGATTAGAATTTATCGTTGACAAAGCTGTTTTTATTTTGCGCTTGTTAACTAAACTTAAAACACCAATCAATGAAACAAAAAATCGCCTATGCCCTGTTGCTGATTGCAACTGCATCATTGTTGACTTTTTCGTGCCGGAAAGGAAACCCGGAAACCAACAGTCACAACCAACAGACCAAGACTTTTTCTTCGGATGTCATAAAGAAATGGCTGGGCGTTCAATTGCCTTTGTTGTATTCTCCTGCTGTTTCTTATGGAGTTAATGCCGGCAGATACATGGCTTATTGTGGCGTAGCCGCATACGAAGCCGTGGTGCCCGGCATGCCCACTTATCAAAGTCTCTACGGCCAACTAAATGAAATGCCCCAAATGCCCCAAACGGAACCGGGAAAGGCTTATCACTGGCCAACCTGTGCCAATGCCGCTTTGGCTGAAATGACGAGGAGACTATTCACCTTTACTCCTGCAACGACCGACGCGGTGCAGAAACTTGAAGATGAATTAAATGTAAGCTATGCAAAGGAAATCGGCGACACTGCCATCTTTGAACGGTCAAAAGCCTTCGGATTAGCTGTAGCCGAAGCGGTCTTTACCTGGTCCACTTCAGATCATCCATGGACTGCCTGGCCGGCTTTAGTGCTTACCGATCACAGTCCAGGTCGTTGGTGGCCGGAAAACAATAACCCTACGATTGCCAATGGGCTTGCTTACTGGGGTGATACGCGCTCCATGGTTGCCGGCAGTATCGACAATGTAACCTCCGTGCCTTATGCCTATAACGATGCAGATATAACTTCTCCTTATTACAAGGATTTTAAGGAGATTTATGACGTCTCGAAAAACCTGAGTTATGATCAAAAGCGTCTGGCCAAATATTATGATGATCCAGCCGTAAATGGTTATCCCTCCGGAGCCAGCTATATTCCTGTATTCAAACAAATCCTGGAACAACAAAATCCGGCACTCGATATTGCCGCATTTGCTTATGCCAAGACCGGTATGAGCCTGTTTGATGCCACTATTGGCTCCATGAAAGCAAAATTCCATTTCATGCAGGAACGCCCCTTTCAGTTTATTCGAAGGGTGATAGAGCCATCCAGCGATCCGGCTACCTGGTGGAAGCCTTTTATCGTCACGCCACCTCATCCTGATTTTCCGGCAAACCATGCGACCTTTGCCGCGGCATTTGCTGAGTCGTTGAATACCATTTTCGGTGACAAGGTGCCTTTTACCAACAGCACTTATAAGGGGCAACTGGTTGATCTGGGAAATGGGCCAGAGGATATGGGGAGCTATTCCTACAAATCGTTTTCTGAATTTGCCAATGCTATTGCGATCTCGAGAGTGTACGGTGGGATTCATACCCGTCATGCGGTGGAAGAAGGCGCCAAACAGGGAATGAAAATAGCGCAAAATATCAACAGCAAGGTGAAATTCCGGAGAGAATAACCGGGCTAATGACGAATGAGTTTAATTATTTTATAAGGCGTCTCCTTATTCAGATCGGGATAAATCCGGCCACGGCCGGATTTATCCATCAATTCGATATAATACATCAGATCATACCCAGGATCGATGTCGGAAGCCGGGATGATAGCCTGGTATTCTCCCGTGCTGCCATTCCGTTCCATCGGCAGGTGTTTGTATTCCAATTGCTGGTTGACGGCACGGTAAAACAGGCGTATCCACTTAATGCCCCGTGGCGCCGAGGCGTTGAGGCGAATGTTGACAGACTTTTTGGCCGGTGCTTCGCCGGGAGTCTGCAGCTCCACCTTGAACAGAGCGTCAAACGGCTGTGCGGGAGCCATTTTATACGGTGGTGCTTTTGCCGTCATCGCGGCGGGATCGGCGTCCAGACGTTGCTGCTGCAATTTTTGTAAGCCGTCTTCCAACTTGCCCAGCTCATCCTTCCAGTGCCCGCAAAGATCAGCAACGGACACGCCCATTTGCAGGTTATCATTGTAGTAATCCGAAGCCGAAGTCACGATCTGCCGCCAGGCATCGATGGCCAGGCGTTCGTGTGCAATGGCTGAATCGAGCGCCGACACGTCGCGGGTACGCTGATACAGACAATAGTAGACCGCAGCCGGGGCCCGGCGAGCATGGTAAAGCGCCAGATTGGATAAAATGCCCAGGTCGGCAAGGGTTGAACCGAGTTCTTTGTTTACCAAGTCGCCTTTTTTCTTTACCTGATTGGTCAATGCCTGTATATCCCTGGCGGCCTGTGCGAACCATTGACTGTTTTCAGCGGGCCTGATTCGCGCTGTTTCCTCTCCTGTCAGCAAAAGACCGGCCTCGTCGTCAAAATCGGCAAACTGGCAAAGATCGCTGCTTTCGGCCTTCGCATAGGTTGGGAGATCACCCAGGCGTTGTTTTTCGGCCCAGCCTCGCGTCATGGGGAAATAGCTATAAGGGTAACAGGAGGCGATGATACGAGGTAATATGCCGCTCGCCCGGTGCAATGCTTGTTCAATGAGCGGTCCCGTCATCTTTCCAAAACGGGCTTCGAATTCTTTGTCCCAGCTTTCGGAGGATGTATTGGGATTATAGCCGATCTGTCCGAAGACCTGGAAGAGGTGCCAATACCGCTGGAACTCATAATCATAATAACGATGTTGTGGTTGAAGCAGCTCAAAAGGCACGGCGTCGTGCGGCTGGGCCTCCATCTTGGTGGCAAGCGGCTCATTGATCTCGAATCCGTCTCCATCATACAGGTGCACGCTTTTCATAAAACGACGGACATAGTCAGGGTCACCCCACAACAGCACGCGATTGGTGCCGCCATTCCACAATCGCCACGCCATATTGTATTCTTTCGGATAGCGAAGCAGGTCGCCGTAGCTGTGCCGGAGATAGCTTTTGTCAGGATTGATGCGTGTAGGATGATAAGGCAGCCCAAATTGTTCCATCCAGAACTTGGTGGCGATCCTGAACCGGATACCCGTGCTGACGGCGCTTCGAATGACGATGGGAGGAAGTTCTTTGGCCCGCATATCGATCTGCAGATCCGGCTTTACCTGGCGGATCATCTTGAACACATCTGCCCAGAACGACTCCTCCTCTTCCTTTTTCAGGCCAGACTCTCCATGCATCCTGAACTGGAGAGCGTCTACCGGGATCTGCCTGATGAATTCTGCTAAAGCCGCTTTTGTATATGCTGTGAGATTATCAGCGGTAACACCCCACACCAACCCGGGTACGGGATGATCCGGTGCTTTCTCATTGCCGGGGATGCCTCCTCCCTGTACACCGCCTCTATAGATATGGTCCCAGATGCCGGCGGTAAACCGAATACCCCGTTGATGAGCCATGGCTATCAGCCGATTGATCGCCATCAGGTTGCGTTGTTGTTCCGTTTCGCTCAGACCCGTCATCCGGATACCGGGATAACCGTCGACATTAAAAAAGTAAGGATAGCAGGGCGCCAGGAAGCCCCCATTCTCATATCCAAAGACCACTACCAGGGAATTAAAACGATTTTCGGCCAATTCGTCCAGATAGCGAGACCAATACTTTTCGTCATAGAACCGGCTTTCCCAATAAGCGCGGTTCATCGTATAAATGGAAACCGCCCGGGTATGGATCGAAGGTTTTTCGTTAATGTCTTTTAACGAGTCGAGCGCCATCCGGGTGTTTGTACCCAGCCGGATGTGCCGGGTGGTCTCCTGTAAAGCGTACATCAGGCCGGTGTCGTCATATCCACTGATGACAAGGGCCGGTTTCTGCTGACGGATAGTATGCCATAACAAAAGGGCTTCTGCTGTCCGGGCGGGACTTCGGCCGGCCGCTTTTAACCATTGGGCGGCGGTGCCCCGTCCATTGGACAAGCCGGCGACCAGCAAGTATCTGCCCCTCGCGCGGGCGGGCTCGGATAAGGTTTCAAATGTGATCTGCCGGGAGGTCAACATGCTGGTTAGTCGTTCCAACCCGTACAGCGCGACAGGCCCGGGCGCGACATCGGTAATAATACTGATCTCCGGCGGTGGTGAGGGGACTGCTTTTGCCGGTTCTGCTATTCGGAAGCCAGTCAGCAAAAGGACAAAGAAAAGAAGTAGATGTATTTGAGATATCCTGGGATGCATGGCGCCGACAATGTAAGTCAAATTGTCATAAAATTTGCACATCTGGGTGGCCAAAAAAAGAATGAAGCATATGCCTCATTCTTTTTTTGCTTGTTGAGCGGTTGGGTTTAGTACCTTTTTACAATCCAGTAGAGAAGCCTGCTGGGTTGCCCGATGACGCCGCCTTCCTCTCTTCTTTTCTTAATTGCATCTGATTTGTAGTAAGCGAAGGCCTTGGCGGTATCGGTGAGGGCCATCGCGAGGATTACTTTTTTGTTATCGGCTATGTCATGTCCAATAACTCTGTCCATGAGACCATTATCGATACGCTCCTGCCTGCTGGCTTCATAGGTGCTTATAAAGGCATTCCAATCTTTGACCGTAAGCGAGGTGAAGGAACGGAGCGCTGTTTTGTTTATCGAGGTATCCTGCCATATTGCAGTAGTCATGTAATGCGTTGGGGCGCCAATTACGCCCGCTTTTTTCATCGCTTCCTTCAGGCCGGGAGAATCTCCGAAGGCCAGGGCTTTGGCGGAATCATCGGCCTTCATGGCGATCAGGATCATATTGGAGTCTACCAGACCCCGGCCAATGACATACTTGTGTAATCCGGCGGCCGACCGTTGCGGGTCATCTGCTTCATAGGCGGACAGCCATTTGGCGTAATCAGCTACCTTGTGCGTTACGACGACCATCATTTGCGGTGTCGTAAGAATGGTGCTTGCGGCTTTTGCCTTTGCCGCCGAATCTGCCGTAGCGGTGGAGTCTGTGGCGGTTGTTTTTTCGTTTGCGGCGGATCCACAGGAGGCGAGGAAGATGACCAGCCCGACGTAGAGGAATGGATTGACCAATTTGGAAGATCTCATTGATTTTAAGTTTTAGAGTTAATAAAATTGGGGTAGGCGATATTAAATTTAAACATAATATTGGTGTGGCCAAGTTTTTGTCTGCGCACCCGGGGGAGGGGATGAGATAAATCAGGTGTTTTTACGGAGGCGCCGATTTGTGAAAAGGCCTACCTTTCCTGGAACCTTAAACCGTTAATCCTGAAAAGAGCATCTATCGTTTGTTCTCTCGTGCCGGGTCTTTTGGTTTCCCTAACCGTTCAAACGCTTGACTCATCAGGAATACCGAAAGAAAAAAAGGATGCGGGCGCATGGACTCCATATGCGCCAAAATACTATTAAATCCAAGCTTCCAGTCTTGCAAGCAGCTCGTCAAAGACAACCTCGCCAAATACGCTAACTGCGCCATAGCTCCTTAACAGCTAATTTCAAGCTTATATCCTTTGCCACGTATAACAACAATGGAAATATTGGGATCAGGTTCCAGTTTTTTTCTGAGTTTTGATATGAACATATCAAGACTGCGGCCTACTATAACACCTTTATCTTCCCATATCTCCTTTTGTAGCCTGCTTCTCTCTATTGTCTTGTTAGGAGAAGATGTAAAGATGTGCAACACACGGGTTTCGGTTCCGGTGAGATCAATGGTCTTTCCATTTATTATGAGGGTACGATTTTTTTCATCGAACAACATTGAGCCCAAAGTGACTACACCAGTAATCTGACCATCAGTTAAAGTCCGACGCGGTTTAGCAGACCTAAAAAATATAAAACCAATAAATGCTAAAAATGGCAAACTGCCTATCAAAAATCCATTCTTTGCTATATTTTTTCCTGTCGGTTTAAATTTAATGTCCACCATGTAACATCCCTTGGGCTGCACTCTTCCTCTACAAGCTACAATATCATCTCTTTTATTATTGGATATAGCGTATCCATAGGTTACACTGGAGTTGCTACAGTTCAGAACAGTAACAACATAATCACTTGCGAGGGGATCTTTGGCCAACAAACGCCGGGTAGTACTCATCAGGGAGTCCGGTTGAAAAGTGAGCTCATTCTCAAAGCTGATCCGGTATTCATTTTCGGCGATCTTTTTTACCGGAAGCACCCTCGATTTACCGTCGCCCGACTGGGTGAGTAGTTCATCTCCTATCCTCCGAAGCAAAACTTCCCTCCTGGCGATATCAAAGTCGTCACTGCTGGTCATACTGAAAGCCACGCATATTATGGAGATAAGCAGGGATAATATCAACCCCCACAGGTATTTGCGTTTCCTGGAAAGCAGATTTCGGTTATAAAACATACCATTTTACCATTTATTTACAAAGGTTACATTTTTATTTACAATCCAAATACCCGCAAAGAAAGGTATCAAGATAACTTCGCTGAATCAAATTTCGACAGGATTAAAAAACATAAAAAATATGAAAAAAGCTATTTATTTGCTGATCTTACCGCTGGTTGTGGTAAGCGGGCTGGTACTTGCCAATCGCGGAATCAACAATGAAAGGTCTAAGAAGCCCGCCGTAAAGCCGCTCACTGCTGCCGAAAGGGAAGCCGAAATGAAAAAATGGGAGGCTAGCCCTGAAGGTGTAAAGTTTAAACAATGGGAAGCGTCTCCCGCAGGTAAAAAAGTGTACGCCGGTGCTGCTAAAATAAAGGGGCATTTAAATACTTTTACCAGTATGGAGGCTATTATAACCTCTCTTTCTCTTCCGCCAGGATCAAGATTGGGTTTCGGCGTGATGGCCAGGATTGACGGTGTCGATTACATTGTAAAATTTGAACCGGAAGAGTCTCAACTTGAGCAATTGCAAAGCCTGAAGGTTAACGACAAAATAATTATAAGAAGCCATACCGTATCGTACGCGCCCAAGTATTCATACCCAATAGTCTGGGGCGAATATGTAGAACAGGATGGCAAAGTAATTTTCAAACGTGTCCCTCGCAAAGGCGGTTGCTAGGCAAATACCGCCGGGTCACTTCCCAATACAAAACTTCGAAAAGATATAATCCAACCGATCCTCCGTCGTGATCTCCCCCGTTATCTCCCCCAGATAATGCAAACAATGCCTTATATCTAACGCCAGCAGATCCCCCGGCAACAACTCATCCAGCCCCTGGCGTATCACCCCCAGCGACGACGCAATCAACTGCAGCGCATGATAATGCCGCGCATTCGTCACGATCGTCCCCTCACCCGCTGCCGCCCCCCGCAACACCAGATCCACCAACCGCTGCTTCAGCACATCGATATGTCTAACCTCTCGCGCCGAGATCAACACCTCCTCTGGGAACCGCACAACAGCCCGAACTCCCGAAACCTGTCCCCGCAAACCGCCGCCCGCCGCAGTCTCCCCCGACAAATCCTTCCCGGCATCTAACGCCCCCGCAGCCCGTGTCCCGCCACCGTCTCCCGCCGAACCCCGACCCCCCGCATCCCGTCCCTCCGAAAAACTCTGTCCCCCCTCACCCTGTCCCCCCGAATAACCCTGTCCCCCCGTAGTATGTCCCCCCGCATCCACCGCATCCATCTTATTCCCCACCAACAAAAAATTCTTCCCCTTCCTCACCAACTCCTCCCTCATCCCCCCAACCGCACCCGCATCCTCCGTCGAAACATCAAAAAGATAAACCACGATATCCGCCTGCTCCATCTTCTCCAGACTCCGCCCAACCCCAATCTGCTCGATCACGTCGGAAGTATGTTCCCGGATCCCCGCCGTATCGATCAATCGGAAAAGCACCCCATCGATATTCAACATCTCCTCTATCGTATCCCGCGTCGTCCCCGCAATCTCCGAAACGATCGCCCGGTTCTCATTCAGCAAGGCATTCAGCAGCGTCGACTTCCCCGCATTCGGCTTCCCGACGATCGCGACAGAAACCCCGTTGCGGATCACGTTCCCCAGCCGGAACGACGCCAGCAACGCCGCCGTCATCGTCTCCGCCTCGGCGATCAGCCGATATAGCGCAGTCCGATCCGCAAACTCCACATCTTCCTGGGAAAAATCGAGCTCCAGTTCTATCAGCGCGGAAAAGCTGATCAGCCGTTCCCGCAACTCCCGAAGCTCCCGTGAAAATCCGCCACGCATAGTATGAAGCGCTGTACGCGCACTCGCGGCAGTATTGCTGGCGATGACATCGGCCACCGCCTCGGCCTGCGCCAGGTCAAGCCGGCCGTTTAAAAAGGCCCGCTGGGTAAACTCTCCGGCCTTCGCCAGTCGTGCACCCCCCTTTGCCAGGGCCTGCACCACCCGCCCAAGGATATAAGGACTCCCATGACAGGAGATCTCGATCACATCTTCTCCCGTAAAACTGCGACCCACGCGAAACAGTCCCACCACCACCTCATCCAGCGTCTCCTCCCCTTCCTTCAGCAAACCCACATGCATCGTATGCGATGCCTGCACACCTAAGTCCTTCGAAGGGAATAACTTACCCACAATCTCGAAGGCCTTTGACCCACTCACCCGGATCACGCCGATTGCCCCCACCCCCGGCGGCGTCGCCACCGCGACGATCGTATCCTCCCAACCTGCTAACTTTCCTAACATCCCGCAAAGATAATCTGTTGGGCGTTCCCCGGCGCGCCGGGCGGGCCATCCGTTCCAAGTCCTCGACCTCCTCTGTCGGTCTCCGGGCTTTCCACTTCTGTCCCTAACGCGCTCCCTACCTCACCAACAGTACCGTCCCCTTCCTCTCCACCAACCTCCCCTGAAAATCCACCCCCACCGCCATCCACACATACACCCCCGGCGCCAGCTCCCGCCCGCCACGCGTCCCATCCCAGCCAATCCCCACATTCGACGTCGCAAACACCTGCGCCCCCCATCGGTCATAGACGGCAAACATTTTAAGGAACGCTATACCCGGAGCGATGACCCGCAACACGTCATTATGCCCGTCATGGTTCGGACTGAACGCATTCGGCACATAGATATCGCCCGTCGTATAGACCTTCACCGTGATCGAGTCCGTCCCCATACACCCCGCCGCCGTCGTCCCCGTCGCAATATAGGTCGTCGTCGCGCCCGCCGCGATCACCAGCGGGTCCTGGACAAGGGAGTTGTCAAGGCCCTCCGCCGGCGTCCACTGATAGCTTACAAACCCGCTCCCGATCACATCCTCCGCATGCAGCGGCACCGGCTGCCCCGCCACCACATTCGTATCGTTACCCGCAAAAAGCTGCGGCGGCGGCGTCACAAACACCGTCGCGGCCGCATCGTTGAGCGAACTGCATCCATTGCCATCGGTCACCACCAGGTGATAGGTCGTCGAAGCCGTCGGCTGTACCACCGTCGGGCCCGCCGTCACCGAATTATTCAGAAACGTCGTAGGCCTCCATCGGTAAGAAAAGGGTGCCGCACCGGTCGCACTTCCCATAAGCCCTGTCGAACGCCCATAACACGTCGTATCCCCCACCCCCGCATCCGCCACCGGCGCCTGGTTCACATTCACCGTCACCGTCCCCGTCTGCGTACAAGCACCCCAGGTCGCCACCAGCGTATAGGTCGTGGAAGACCGGGGACTCGCCACCGGGCTCAGCACCGCCGGATTGTTCAAGGTCGTCGCGGGCGTCCAGGAATAAGAGACCCCATTGGGACTCGCCGCCCCCAGCGTCGTATGCTGTCCCTCGCAGATCGTCACATCGGGCCCCGTCGTCAACACGAGGGTATTGTTCTGCTGGACGGTCACGGGCGCCTGCGTCACGCACCCATTACCATCCGTGACATACGCGATGTAATCCCCCCGCGCCAGCCCCGTAAAATTTGTCTTCGGCCCAAACGACCCGTCATTCAGTTTATAAGTAAAGGGCGGCGCAGTACCCATCGCCGTCACATTCACCGTCCCGTCGTTGTTGGGACAACCCGCATCTGTCGCTACCGGCACCACCGTCGCGCCGCCAAGATTCCCAACGATTGCCGTCGCCATCCCGATCGTATGATTGCCGTTGAGCACCCAAACATCGTAGGCAACGGTGTTACCATACAAGTTCGAAAAAGTCGGGCTCGTCTGCCAGGTGGCGCCGTGATCGATCGAGTACTGGTAGGGCCCCCCTCCGCCTACATAGTGGTTCAGGGCCGCATCCTGCCATTGGATGCCCGTCGGATCCACCGTCAGACTGCCGTTGTTACTCAAACAGGTCGCGGCGCTGTTCCCCACCGGAATAAAGGTGATACAATCGATCGTCAAAGTAATCGTCGTCGCCGGATTACCACTCGCATCCAACACTGACACCGTATGCGCCCCAAGCCCGGTAAAATTGGGAAATACATTGGAAGGCTGATAAGCACTCCCGTCAACGGAATACTGATAACCCCCGGGCCCCGGCACCCCGCCCGTAGCCGTCACAACGATCGTGGAAGGCGCCGCACAGGCACTGGTCGCCGTCGCCGTCACGGTCAACGGCCCCTGCCCAAAACTTCTCCCCACCCCGGATAGGAGCAAAAAGAATAGGAGAAACAGGTTCAGGAATGCATTCCTGTATGGGTTAGTAAGAAAGCGCTGCAACATAAGGGTCTCTAATACTAAAATTAGTATTAATCCCCCAGATAGCCTATTGTTCCCCCACCTCAAAGATGATCGGCTGCTGCTTATAACTCTTCACCATCCGCCCATTCTGTATCGCCGGTATCCACTTCCCACTCATCTTTATCACCTTCACCGCCGCCTGCCGCAATCCTCCTTCCTCCGGCCCGCTCACCGCCTCCACATCACTCACATTACCCTCCTTATCCACGATAAACCGAACCACCACCCGCCCCGAGATCCCATTGTTGATCGCGTCATCCGGCACCTTCAGATTCTTATTCAAAAACCGCAACCAGGCCGCAGACCCGCCCGGAAACTCCGACTCCTTCTCCACCTTCATAAACGGCGCATCATCCTCCTTCTTCGGCGCCTCAACCACCCCCTTCCCATCCCCCACCGGCGCCGGCGGCCCCACCAGGCGGTCATCCTTCATCCCATCCTGGTTCACCGTCCCGATCTTCACCTGATCCAGATCCTCCTGCACCGGCGGGACGTCTTCCTTCCTGACGTCCTGATCCTTCACGATCTTCGGCGGCGTAAACGCCTTTATCTCGAACTTTTGCTCTATCGGCTTCGGCGGCGGCGGGGGTGGTGGCGGCGGCGGATCCACCCGCTCCTTGACAGCAGAAATATCCACGTCCCCAAGATCAATCAGCTTCGCCTTCTCGCCCTGGCTCCGCGCCATAACAGAACAACCCGCGATCGACACCAACAACACACTCGACGTGATCAATATCGCCTTCGTCAACCGGCGATTATACGTCCGGCGCAACTCGTACGCCCCATACTCTTTATTACGGCCCTCGAACACAATGTCGAGGACATCGGCACTCAGGATTTTGTTAGGCTCCATAAATTATAGTTTATTATAAGATGCCATCCGAAGCCGATTCCATAACGCTAACCAATAAACGAAAAGACCCTCGCCTTACGGCGAGGGTCAAAAAAAAGGCCCGCTGTCCAAGCGGGCCTCATCAATTTATTCAATACTCCTACTGAGCTTCAAGTTTGAACACGATCGGCTGCTTCTTGTAAGACTTCACCTGACGTCCATTCTGAACGGCCGGCGTCCACTTACCACTCTTCTTGATTACCCGTACCGCTTCTTCCCGCAGACCACCATTCTCGGGGCCGCTGATAGCCTGTACATCACTCACGACGCCCTCCTTGTCCACGATGAACTGCACAACCACAGTCCCCTGGATCTCATTATTGACGGCATCGTCGGGATAACGCAAGTTCTTGTTCATGTAACGGAGCCAGGCCGCAGGTCCACCGGGAAACTCAGACTCGATCTCCACCTTCGTAAAGGTCTTGTCATAGTCTTCATTGTCCTTGGGCGCTTCAACCACACCCTTACCGGCATCGCTCACCGGCGGGGCAGTGATACCCTCGTCCTTGACACCTTCCTGATTGACCGTACCGATCTTCGTATCCTCCAGCTTCTCTTGTTCCGGTGGCTTTTCTTCTTCCTTTACCTGATCGTCTTTCACGATCTTAGGAGGCGTGAACTTGGCCATTTCCACCTTCGGGGGTTCCACCTTGGGCGGCGGAGGAGGCGGCGGCTCATTTTTTTGCTCTTGTTTAACGTCTTCGAGCTGCACATCATCCACCACCAGCGCCTGTTTCTTCGATCCACCGTTCAAATTGGATACAAAATACCCAATGAACAGCAACAGGATCACCGCGGCAGTCCCCAAAATCGCCTTAATCAGGCGCTTATTGTAGGTCTTGCGCAGATCGTAAGCGCCGTACTCCTTGTTCTTACCCTCAAAGATGATATCAAGGATATCGGCGTTTAGTATTTTGTTGATTTCCATTGTAAATGGGTTGTTTCTGACTATTAAGATTCAAAACCTACCAGATTCCATACGGAACCGGCCGGCTTTATTTTCCTGCGCCCCCTTCCGTCGCGGACACAAACTTATACTCATCCGGCGTAATATCCACAAGAGCATACCGCCTGACGTCATCGATCTTCATCTCATCCAGAATGTTCACCGTATTCTTGTACGTAGCATCCTTCGTGGGCTTGATGATTACCATGAAATCCTTCGGATCGGTCCTCCGCTTCTTATCCAGGATCACATCCCGGATCGCATTCTTGCTGAAGGAAGAAACCTGTATTTTCGAAGGATCCAGACCCTCGTAATAAAACACCATATTGTTGCCGCTGGGCATCACCGTCAACGCCGCAGACTCTTTCAGTTTGTTCTGCTCGTCCGGCTTGTCCACATCCTTCGGAAGATTGAGCTTCATCGCCGTCGGTTGACTCATCGTCGTAGTGAAGATGAAGAACGTGATCAGCAGGAAACCCAAATCCACCATGGGAGTAAGATCCACCCGCGTGGAAAGCTTCTTACTTTTCTTCACGCCGGGGCCCTTTTTATGACCACCGCCGCTTGAAGTATCCATTTCTGCCATGACAATAGCTTTTTTTAAAGTTACAAAATATTTTCGCCAAAAGCCTCTGGGAATATAGCCTTTTGGCTCAAATCCATCCTGCCTCTGCCCTTCGCGCGCGACCTCTCTGGGGCCGCTTGTTTTCTGGCCTCTTTTTGCCCTCTTTTCACCCAAATCCCTCAAGTCCGGCCTCTCAGCCGCCACCAGCCGCAACGGATCGTTTTCTCATGTGTCTGACTTCAATAATCTATTGAACCTTAACACTTTATCATTCTCCATTACAAACCGGCAACACCTACTGCTCGGAACTCTTGCTCCCGGACTTCTTCTGGATCTTATCCAGCTCAGACCCCATAGGCGCAGCAACCGGATTGGTCACCAGCTGAAACTTCAGCTGATCATTCTTCTTAAAGGCGATGATAACCCCCTGAAAGGCAGGATACTTCGCAGCATCATCACCCTTTACCAGGATATTCATGTGCCCGCCGTTAAAACCGCCGCCCGCAGATACCGCAACAGCCGCCCGCATCCATTCGATCAGCTCGTTATTCGTGCTGTCCTGCGTCGGGATCCCCGGCGCCTTAAAGGCCTTCACCTGCTCCAGACCGAGGTCCAGATAAGGTTTCAGCTGACTGAACGGAACTCCTATGTAAGCCGTAGGATTGGCGTAGAAATTCTTCTTCTCCGCATCCGTCAGCCCCAGGTTCTTGGAGGTATTGATAGCTTCGATGATATCCCTCTTTTCCGATGTATTCGCGTCGCTGACGCTGAAATACACCTTCCCGTCATGGTCCATCGTGATCATCACCACATTCTTGTCAGGCGCGATCTTCGACGATACCGAACTCGGGGTGACGACACTCAACGCCTCGGGCGGCTTGAACTTGGTCGCCAGAATGAAGAAGGACAGCAGCAGAAAGGCGACATCGCACATCGCAGTCATGTCGATATTCGTGCTCTTACGGGGTATTTTTGCTCTTCCCATTGTAAATTTTGTTTAAAGTTGTTTCAACTCGGTCTCATTCTCTATTAACAGACATAAGACCCGCTTTTCTCATTTTTCCACAAGACCCGGCCCAAATTTTAACATTTTGGCAACCAGGCCCGCCGCCCTCTTATTTGTAAAGAGAAGCAAAACTCTGAGTCAGCGTGAAACCGCTTTCGTCGATACCATACGTGATACCATCGATCTTCGTGGTAAAGATGTTGTACATGATGATGGAAACAGCCGAAGTACCGATACCAAGAGCCGTATTGTAAAGGGCCTCGGAGATACCTTGTGACAACCGCTGTGCAGCCTCACCGCCACCAGCCTCACCAAGCGCGGCAAAGGAAGTGATCATCCCGATAACCGTTCCAAGAAGACCCATCAGGGTGGCAACCGAAGCGATCGTCGAAAGGAATACCAGATTCTTTTCCAGCATCGGCAACTCAAGCGCCGTTGCTTCTTCTACTTCCTTCTGGATAGCAATAACTTTTTGCTCAGTGTCAAGTTCAGCACCGATCATCTCCTTGTACTTGCGAAGACCAGCCTTCATGACATTACCAACAGAACCCTTCTGCTTGTCGCACTCGGCGATAGCGGCATCCACATTCTTGTTGGCCAGGTGATATTGTACTTTGCGGATAAACTCAGCAATATTGCCATTACCCGTAGCCTTGTTGATCGTCAAAAAGCGCTCGATCACAAAAGTCACCACAGTCAGCAGCGCGCCGATCAGGATCGGTACGATGATACCACCCTGGTACATACGGGCCAGACCGCTCTTGGCACCTTCCTGGCTGGGCCAGAAACCGCCCGCGGCATCGGGTTTTGTAAAGTTGGCATCAGCGCCGATAATGAACCTCCAGATACAGTATCCGGCAATTATACACACCAACGGTGCGACCCAGGAAATTGTGTTGCCCTTTTTCTTTGGTTGAACAGATGAGGAGCTCTTAGCTGCTGTCGCTGCAGTCGGTTTTGTTTCAGCCATGATCGTTTGTTTTTAGTGTTTTAAAAAATTGAAGTATGTAATAGAAAATGATTGTACAATTCTAAGGAAAAAACCTTTTCAATAGATGAATTTGGATAGATAAAATTTTATAGAACACACAAGATAAGGATTTTTCACATTGTCACACCCTCGCAGCTTTCTTCAAAATTCAGGCCTTAAACCCTGTAAATCCCCTCAAATTTCACCGTCGGCACGATCCGCCGCCCTAACCCCTCGGCCGGAATTTCATCATCATTTAATACTATGGTTATGCAGGATGCGATCGATAGCCCGTTACGACAGAGTACGGGGTTCCCAGGGGAGAAGATTCAGCGCCCTAAAACCAGAACCGTAAATCTACGGGAATTTATGATTCAGAGATACACGGATTTATACTAATTTATTTCTTATTTCACGTGAATTTTAACCCTCCCCGCATCCCCTCTCTTCCCAATGTCACAACATCGTTCCTCCTCTCATAACCCCCGGAAACATTTTCGTACAAGTTCGTTCACATTCCTATTCGTATCGCAACGCCTCTATCGGATTCAACCTCGACGCCTTCAGCGAAGGATACAGCCCCGCCGCCAACCCCACCAGACTGCAGATAAAGATCCCGCCAAGCATCCAGCTCCACGGCATCACAAACCCCGTATTCAGGAACAACGAGAACAGATTCCCCACCAGCACTCCCAGCACAACCCCAAACCCCGCCCCGATCAGACTGATCAGCACCGACTCCAGCAGGAACTGCTGCCGCACATTCCGGTTCCGCCCGCCAATCGCCTTCACCAAACCAATCTCCTTCGTCCGCTCCGTCACCGCAACAAGCATGATATTCATCAATCCCACCGCAGCCCCGATCAGCGTGATCAACCCGATAAGCAACGCCGCCCCGGTAATAAAGCTCAGATTCTTTAGCAAAAGATTTACAAACGTATCACTCTTGTCGATATTAAAATTGTCCCCCTCCGTCACCTCCAATCGCCGGATCGGCCGGAAAACCCCCTCCGCCTGGTCGATCGCCCCATCGATCAGCTGCACATCCGCCACCTTCACCTGGATGTTGAAGGAAGCATTCACATTGCTGTTAAAAAACCGGCGCACATTATTATAAGAAGTGATGATCACATTGTCCCGGTCCATCCCAAGCGTGGACCCCTTCGACTCCAGCACCCCCACGACCCGAAACGGCAGATTGTTGATGTTGATGATCCTGTCCACCGGCGTCTCGGGATTCTTCCCAAAGAACCGCTCCGCCAGCGTACTGCCGATGATCGCCACATTCCGCCCCGTCCGCACATCCAGCGTGCTCAGATTCCGCCCCGTCGCCAGCCCAAACCCATTGAGCTCGACATAGTTCTCATCCCCGCCCACAACCCTTACATTCGGATTCGTCTTCCGGTCATCCACCGAAACCACCGCATCCTGCACCCCACCGATATTCAACGACACCGTAGCCGGATACTGAAACCGGCCCCGGAACGTCTCCGCCTGGTATTTGCTGATCGGCACATTCGAATTCGACTTCTTCTCCTTCAACCCTTTGCGCTCACTTTTCACCCCCCCGCCATTGAAGTTGAACCATTTCTTATTATGAAGGGTAAACCCATTGGCCCCCATCGCCGAAAAGCTCTCGGTAAACTTCTGCTTCATAGCGTCGATGGCCGTATTGATCCCGACCAGCGCCATGATACCGAATGCAATAATGGAAACCGTAATGCCCGTCCTCAACCGGTTGCCCCGGATGGTCCGATAAGCGAGAGAGATGGTATCAGTTAGTCTCATTTGCCTGAATAGGTGTAAGGCAAATTACGAAAAACCTACCACGTATAGATCAAATGCGTAAGTTGGTTCAACAGCGACTGCGGGAATACCCCCAGCACCAGCACGATCGCCGCCAGGATCACCAGCAGCCCCTTGAAGCCGGCCCCCGGCTCGGTTTCGGTCGTCCCGTCGCCCTCTTTGAAGTACATGGCCTGGATCACCCGGAAATAGTAGTAGACACTCACCGCCGCGCATAACACGGCAAAGATCACCAGCCAGAGATAATGACCCGTCGCCACGACCGAGCTCAACATATAATATTTCGCGAAGAACCCGCCGGTCAGCGGAATACCCGCCAGCGAAAGCAGAAAGATCGTACAGGTGGCCGCCAACACCGGCTGCTGCCGCGCGAGGCCGTTAAAGCCCTCAAACGTATAGTCTTTCATCCGGATCAGGATCGCAAAGATCCCGATGGTCGCAACGCTGTAAGCCGCGGCATAAAGGATGATCCCCTCCTTGGCAACCCCGTTAAGCGCCAGCAACGCCAGCAGCATGAACCCGGCCTGCGCAATGGACGAATACGCCAGCATCCGCTTGACGCTCTGCTGGAACACCGCCGTAATATTGCCGATAAATAAGGTAGCCGCCGTAATAATTGCCACAAAGACCTGCCATTGTCCCTGGCTGTCCCCGAAAGCCTCGTCGAAAAGCCGGACAAAACCCACGAAAATGGACACTTTCACAATGGTAGCCATAAAGGACGTAAACACCGTCGGCGCTCCGTCATACACATCGGGCGTCCAGAAATGAAACGGTGCCGCGCTCACCTTAAAGGCCATCGAGACCAGCAGCAACAGCAAACCCGCCATAAAGATCGGTCCCATTGTCCCCCCCTTACTCCACAGATCATCGATAAAGAAGGTCCCCGTCGGACTCGCACCATAAAGGAAGGCAATACCCAATAACATCAGCCCCGTCGAAAACGAACCCATCAGGAAATATTTCAGGGCAGCCTCATTACTCTTGAGGTTGCGCTTATCCGACCCGGTCAATATATACAGGGGAATGGAAATGATCTCGATCCCCAAGAATAACATCAGCAGCGTATTGAACGTCGTGATGATCGCCACCCCGCAAAGCACAAAAAAGATCAGCGCAAAATACTCGGCCAGGTTATTCCCCACCCGCTCCATGTCCCGGCCCGACAGCAAGACATACAACAACGTGCTGCCAAACGCGATCGCATTGCCAAGCAACCCGAACGTATCAAAATACAGCATCTTGTGTACATCGATCGCCAGATGATGCCCGATCATGTCCGCATAGTTCACCGCCAGTAACAACGCCAGCCCGGCAACGGCAACATTACGGATCGCCGTTTTACTCTTGGTAAAAATGCCGCTGAACATCATCACGATCCCCCAAATTGCAGAAAGTACGATTGCATTCATATCTTCTAAATAATCTTCGTTACTTGTAACTCATCTTCGTCAGGATAAAATCCGCCGCATCCTTCGTCAGGTCCAGCATCGGCTTCGGATACACCCCGATAAAAAGGATCAGCACCACGATCACCCCAAGCACCACCTTCTCATTAAAAGCAATATCCACCGCCCGCTCCGTCAACGCATTCGTCTTCCCATAAAACACCCGCTGGATCATATTCAGCGTATAGATAGCCCCCAGAATGATCGACAGCCCCGCCACCACCGTAAACACCACGTTATACTGAGTCGCAGCAGACGTAAACACCCCGCTGAACAACAAAAACTCCCCGATAAACGCATTCGTCAGCGGCAACGCCACATTCGCAAGCGCCACAATGACCAGCAATATCGCCAGCCCCGGCGCCTTCTGCGCCAGCCCGCCAAGCTCCGAGATCTTCCGCGTCCCAAACTGCCGCTCGATCAGGTCCACCACTATCCACATCCCGAGGATATTGATCCCGTGATTGAACATCTGGATCATCACCCCCTGCATCCCCGTCAGATCCGTCGCAAAGATCGCCAGACACATCAACCCCACGTGCGCGATCGACGAATACGCGATCAGCCGCTTCAGATCATCCTGCTTCATCGCCACCAGCGACGCATA
Organism: Puia sp.; assembly: GCF_036500295.1. NCBI lineage: Bacteria > Pseudomonadati > Bacteroidota > Chitinophagia > Chitinophagales > Chitinophagaceae > Puia > Puia sp. The sequence goes on from NZ_DASYCH010000145.1 coordinate 20,579, forward strand.
GATCATCCCGATCACACAAGCCGTACTCACCGTATCCCCCCAGGCCCAGGTCCCGATCGGCACCACCGGCGCCAGCCAGCGGATCACCCCAAACAACCCCATCTTCACCATGATCGCACTCAGCACCATCGTCGTGGCCGTCGGCGACTGCTCATAGGTATCGGGCTGCCAGGTATGCAAAGGCCAGATCGGCATCTTGATCGCAAAGGCGGTGAATAATAACCAGAAGACCCAGGTCTGATCACTGCCGGAAAGCTTCCCACGCAAAGCATAGAAGGATTCCATCGAAAAGCTGTGGTCGGCCGTATGGAAATAAAGCCAGATAAGCCCGACCAGCATCAGCAGACTGCCCAAAAACGTATAGACAAAGAATTTAAAGGTTGCCGCGATCCGCCGCTCACCACCCCATTGCGAACAAAGGAAATAGACCGGGATCAGCGCCAGCTCCCAGAAGAAGTAGAACAAAAGCGCATCCGTAGCCAGAAATACCCCAAGCAAACCCGCCTGCGACAACAACATCAGCGCATAGAAATTCCAGGCCCGTTTGTACTGGTCCCGCCACGTAGCGATAAAGATCAACGGAAAACTCAACGCCGTCAGCAGACTGAGAATCAGGCTAAGCCCGTCCAAACCCACCGCAAACCGGCTCCCAAGATCGGGCAGCCACTCGACATTGGCATGCAACAGCGAACTGCCCTTGGCTACACCCACCCCCCACAACACAACGACAAGGGTCGCCAGGGACGACAAAAGCGCCCAGCCCCGAGCCGTTTTCTCGTTCTTCAGGAGAAAACCGATCAACCCGGTTACCAGGGGAATGACGATCAGTAAAACTGGAATCATATCAAAAAATTAATTACAGCCAATCATTTTCTACGGCCATCACCGGCCTCTTTCATCTGCACTTAATGCGGAAGCATTTTGGGCGCACCGGGTATACCCGCCGCGGCACTCACACCGCTTCCCCCCGTAAACAACTCCACAAGGAACAAAGCCAATATCCCCAGCACCATCAACAACACATACCCCCCAACCTGGCCGCTTTGCAACAGCCGAAGCTGCCGGCTGCCATATTGGATAAGCCGCCCAACCCCATTCACGATCCCATCCACAATATTCTTATCAAAAAATGTAAGGAACTGCGCCAACAGGTCCAACGGCCTTACAACCACCGCATTATAGAGCTCGTCCACATACCACTTGTTCGCCAGCACCTTCCCGAACCCCACCGGCTCACCCAGCTCCGGCCGCTTGCTGTACCGGAAATAGGCGACAAGACTCCCAATCAACGCCAGCAGCACCGAAATGCCCATCAGCATCCACTCCGTCCCATGCGCCAACTCCTCACCCGTCCCCTCGCCGACCACCGGCCCCAGGAACTTCGCCAGCCAGTGCGCATTCGGCGCCATCACCGCCGGGATTCCCAGGAACCCGGCCACCACCGCCAGAATAGCCAGCGCCCAAAGGGGAATGGTCATCGCCGCCGGACTCTCATGAAGGTGGTGCTCCTGCTCATGCGTTCCGCGGAAACTGCCCGCAAACGTCGACGCAAACAACCGGAACATATAAAATGCCGTCAGCAGCGCCGTCAACACCCCGATCACATAATAGATGGGATTCTTCGCATACGCCGCGGATAAGATCTCATCTTTCGAAAAGAAACCCGAAAAAGGCGGGATCCCCGCAATCGCGATACAACCCAGCAAAAAGGTCACCCCCGTCTGCGGCAGCTTCTTCCACAGGCCGCCCATCTTTCGCATGTCCTGCTCCCCGCCCATGGCATGGATCACCGAGCCGGCCCCAAGGAACAACAACGCCTTGAAGAACGCATGCGTCATCACATGGAAGACCGCACCGGTATACGCGCCGACGCCAAGACCGAGGAACATATAACCCAGCTGACTCACCGTGGAGTAAGCCAGCACTTTCTTGATATCATTCTGTTTAAGGGCGATCGTAGCCGCCAAAAGCGCCGTCGCCAGACCGATCACGGCCACCACCGTCTGCGTCACCGGCGCCAGATCGAAAAGCACATGACTCCGCGCGATCATATAGATACCAGCCGTCACCATCGTAGCCGCATGGATCAGCGCCGAAACCGGCGTCGGACCCGCCATGGCATCCGGCAGCCAGGTATACAAAGGGATCTGCGCCGACTTACCCGTCGCACCCACAAAAAGCAAGAGCGTGATCGCCGTCATCATCCCCACCGGAACCGAAGAAGCCTTTGCAAACACCGTATCGAAGGACACCGACCCAAATTTCTGGATCAGAAAAAAGATCGCGATCAGAAAACCCAGGTCACCGATCCGGTTCATGACAAACGCCTTCTTCGCCGCATTGCCATAATCTACATTCTGGAACCAGTAACCGATCAGCAGGTACGAACAAAGTCCTACCCCTTCCCAACCGATGAAAAGGATCACAAAATTCGCCCCAAGCACCAGCAGCAACATGGAGAACACAAACAGATTCAGATAGGAAAAATACCGCGCAAAATGCGGGGCCGTTTCCTCATGCATATAGGCCGTCGAATACAGGTGGATCAGAAAACCCACCCCCGTAATGATCAATAAGAAAAGCGAAGACAGCTGGTCCACCTGGAACGCAAAGGGGATCGAAAGCTTCCCCACACTGATAAAATCGAACAGCGTAACCACCGTCGGTTGGAAACCCTCATGGCGCACCTCGCCAAAGATCAACAAGCTCACCACAAATGCCGCCAGCACCGCCCCGCTCCCGATGATCCCGGTCAGCGATTTGGATAATTGATTGCGGAAAAGACCGTTGAGCAGGAATCCGGCAAGAGGCAACGCAGGGACCAGCCAAACTAATTGTGTCATATTAATGTTTCAACCGGTTAAGGAAATTAACATCCGTGGAATGCGTATTGCGATACATCATCACGATGATCGCCAGCCCCACACTCACCTCAGCCGCCGCTACCACCATGATAAAGAACACAAACAACTGCCCGTCGATCCCCGCATTGGGCGACGTGGCGGCCATCGCATGATAGTGCATCTTCGAGAACGCCACCAACAGCAGGTTCACCGCATTCAGCATCAACTCCACGCACATGAAAATAATGATCGCATTCCGGCGTGTCAGCACACCGGCAACCCCGATGCAAAACAACGCCACAGAAAGAAAAATATAGTAGTTAATTGGCATAGTAAGTTGAATTGGATCCTAGCCTCCATACTTTTGTCCACCCGGGATCGTCGTCCGCTCTTCATCCGTCTTCTTCCCGATCACCACCACCCCAACCATCGCACTCAGGAACAAAACGCTCGAGATCTCAAACGGCACCACATAGTCATGGAACAACACCAGCCCCAGATTACGGATAAGCCCGATATCTCCGCTGCCAAGCTCCGCCACCTGCGCCTTCATATCCGCCCGCTTCAAAGCAGCCACCAGCACCAGCAACAACGCCCCACCCGTCACCACTCCGGCAATCTTCAACCACCGGTTCTTCTGCGGCTCGGTATCCGCATTCAGGTTCATCAGCATGAAAACAAACAGGAAAAGCACCATGATGGCGCCTGCATAGACGATCAGGTTCACGATCGCCAGGAATTGCGCATCAAGCAGGATATAGTGACCCGAGATAGCGACAAACACCACGATCAGCCACAACACACTATGCACGGGATTCTTACTCGTCACCACAAGGATGGCCCCAAGGATGGCCAATATGCTTAAAAACCAGAACAAAACTTGCGTAGTACCCATATTAATGACCTTTAGCCTTAGCGAACTCTTCCGGATTCGTAACGGGATTAGGGATCAGCAACTCCTCCTTCCCATAAATAAAACCTTTCCGCGTATAGTTGGACGGAGCAAACGTCTCCGAGAGATAAATAGCATCCTTCGGGCACGCCTCTTCACAAAGCCCGCAGAAAATGCACCGCAGCATATTGATCTCATACTTCGCCGCGTACTTCTCTTCCCGGTACAGATTCTCCTCACCCGGCAGCCGCTCGGCACCCTCCATCGTGATCGCCTCGGCAGGACACGCCACGGCGCAAAGCCCGCAGGCCGTGCAACGCTCACGCCCTTCCTCATCCCGGTTCAGCACATGCAGCCCGCGAAAAACCGGACTGAACGGCCGCTTCTTCTCCGGGTAGTTCACCGTCGGCTTCTTCTTGAACATATGCCCGAAAGTGATCGACATGCCCTTCGCTATCGCCGGGATATACATCTTCTCCCACAGATTCATCGGCTTTCGCTCCACCGACTTCGCCCGGCTCGTTAATGGTTGCATATTCTGAATTTTTAAAATATCGCCCGGCAACCGGACGGAGTCCGGTTCAGGTTCGCAAAAATATAGTTTTTAACCACGCCACAAAATAATCGCCCCCGTCGCCAGCATATTAAATAAGGCCAGCGGGATCAACACATGCCACCCAAGCTTCATCAGCTGGTCATACCGGAAGCGCGGGATCGTCCATCTCACCCACATAAAGAAGAAGATAAAGATGATGATCTTCGCAAACAGGCTCACCACCTGCAGGATCGCCACCGGATTCTGCCCGATATTATGGATCAGCGACGCATCGTTTACAAACGGGATATCATATCCGCCCCAATACAGCGTCGCCATCACGGCGCTGCTGATAAACATATTCACATACTCGGCAAAAAGATAGAACCCCAGCTTCATCGAGGAATATTCCTGGTGATACCCGAAGTTCAGCTCATTCTCTGCCTCGGAAAGATCGAACGGCGTCCGGTTACACTCCGCAAACGAACAGATCAGAAAGATCAGAAAACCCAGCGGCTGCACCAGCACATAATAATGGCCGATCTGCTGTTGCTCGACGATCGTCTTCAGACTCAGCGACCCGGCGATCATCAACAGCGCGATGATCGAAAGCCCCATCGCCAGCTCATACGAGATGATCTGCGAAGCCCCGCGAATCGCCGCCAGCAGCGAGAACTTATTGTTCGAAGCCCAGCCCCCGATCATGATCCCATAGACCCCCATGCTCACAACCCCAAAAATGTACAGGATGCCAATATTGACATCGGCAATCTGCATCGAAATATCCCGGCCAAACAAATGAAAATGACTGCTCCAGGGCACAACCGCACTCGTCATCATCGCCGTCAGCATCGCCAGCCCAGGCCCGAGGACGAAAAGGAACCGCGACGAGCTCAACGGAATGATCTCCTCCTTCATGAACAACTTCAACCCGTCGGCCAGCGGCTGGAAAATACCCCCCGGACCCGCCCGGTTCGGCCCCCGCCGGTCCTGCATAAACGCCGCCACCTTCCGTTCTCCCCAGGTCTCATACATCGCAACCAGCAGCGACACACTGATGATGATCAGGATCAGCACAGCCTTTTCTAATAACAATACCCAGTCAAAAGCCAATAACGTTAGATGCATCGGTCGATATTTATTGCATTTTCTATTCCAATATACCTCATCCGGTCCGCCCCATTATCTCATCCGGCCATTCCGCCCCATTATATCTGATCCGTCCATTCCGCCCCACTCGCCTTTCTCCCCTATTCCCAACCCGGATTGCCTATTTCTTCTTTTTCTTATCGTCGTTCCAGGGATTCCCCGCCTCGCTGGTCGCATTAACGCCCCTCGCCTCATGCGGCCCAAAATCTGTCGAATGCGAAGGCCCCTGTATCTCGCTCAGATCGATCTCCGGCCTGTTCACCTCGCTGATCGTATGGATATCCATCAACAGCTTCGGCTTCCGCCCATCCAGCACATCGTACAACACCTCCTGCGGCCGCTCGACCCCAACATAGTGCCCCTGCGAAATAACGCTGTGCCGGCTGACCTTCGTCGGTCCGTCGATCGTCCAGTCGCTGGTCTTCTTCTTCTCAAAGCGGCACTCGTTACAGATCCAGTCCGTAACCTCCCCCCACTGATCCTTGCGCGCCGTTACCCGGAACACCTCATCGCCCCGGTACCAAAGGGTCACATGCCCCTTGCAGTTCGCATGACCGCAATCCCGATGTGCATCCACGGGCTTGAGAAACCATACCCGGTTCTTGAACCGGAAGGTCTTATCCGTCAGTGCGCCCACCGGGCATACATCGATGATATTTCCGATAAAATCGTTGTCCAGCGATTGATGGATATAGGTCGCGATCTCCGCATGCTCCCCGCGATCCAGGATCCCATGCACCCGCTTGTTCGTCAGCTGATCCGCCGTGAAAACGCAGCGGTAGCAAAGGATACAGCGCGTCATATGCAACTGGATATATGGACCCAGATCGTGCTTCTCAAAGGTGCGCCGCGCAAACTCATACCGCGTGCCGGGACGGCCGTTCTCATAGCTGAGGTCCTGCAGCTGACACTCCCCGGCCTGGTCACAGATCGGACAGTCCAGCGGGTGGTTGATCAGCAACATCTCGACAACCCCGTTGCGGGCGTCGATCACCTTCTCGCTCGTGATATTCTTCACCACCATCCCATCCATCACGTTCGTCCGGCAGGATGCCACCAGCTTCGGCATCGGCCGCGGATCCGCAGTACTGCCCGCCGCAACCTCCACCAGACAGGTCCGGCATTTCCCGCCGGTACCCTTCAGCTTCGAATAATAACACATCGCCGGTGGCGCCACATCCCCGCCAATCATCCGGGCCGCCTGCAAAATGTTCGTCCCCGGCTCCACTTCCACCGTAATGTTATCGATCGTTACCTTAAACATTTTCTTTTCGTCTGCCATGTTTGTCTTTTTATAACTGACGCTTTTATCTTAAGTGCTCAGCCCCCCTACGCCGGCACCGCTTCCAGCGGGTCGGCATAATGAGCTAATCCATAATTCCTTACCAGGCACTCCTTCGGATTATCCACATGCCACTCAAACTCATCCCGGAAATGCCGGATCGCCGCCGCTATCGGCCAGGCCGCCGCATCCCCAAGCGGACAGATCGTATTCCCCTCGATCTTCCGCTGGATATCCCAAAGCAGGTCGATATCACTCTGCTTCCCCTTACCCGTCTCGATATTCTTCAGGATCTTCTCCATCCATCCCGTCCCTTCCCGGCAAGGCGAACACTGTCCGCAGCTTTCGTGCCGGTAGAACCGCGCCAGCGTCAGCGTATGCTTGACCACACACTGATCCTCGTCCAGCACGATAAACCCGCCCGAACCCATCATCGATCCCTTCGGGAAACCGCCGTCGGAAAGACTCTCATAGTTCATCATCCGCTTCTCACCCTTCACCGTCTTCAGCAACAGGTTAGCGGGCAATATCGGCACCGACGAACCGCCAGGGATACAGGCCTTCAGCCGCTTCCCATTGGCAATCCCGCCGCAATATTCATCGGAATAAATAAACTCTTCCACGGAGATCGTCATATCTATCTCATAAACCCCCGGCTTGTTGATGTTCCCGCATGCCGACAACAGCTTCGTACCCGTCGACTTACCCACGCCGATCTTCGCATATTCTTCCCCGCCGATATTGATGATCGGCACTACGGCCGCCAGCGTCTCCACATTATTCACCACCGTCGGGCAATCCCAAACTCCCCTTACAGCCGGGAAAGGCGGCTTGATCCGCGGGTTACCCCGCTTGCCTTCCAGCGACTCGATCAGCGCCGTCTCTTCACCGCAGATATAAGCCCCGGCGCCCCGGTGAACATAGATCTCGCAGTCGAAGCCCGTTCCCAGGATGTTCTTCCCAAGCCAGCCGTTGGCCTTCGCCTCCGCAATCGCCTGTTCCAGAATATCGGGGATCCACGCATACTCGCCGCGGATATAGATATACGTCGAATGACTGCCAAGCGCATAGGACGAAACCACCAGTCCCTCGATCAGCAAATGCGGCAAAAACTCCATCAGATACCGATCCTTGAACGTCCCCGGTTCCGACTCGTCGGCATTACAAACCAGATAACGTGGCACACCTTCCGGTTTCGCCAGAAAGCTCCACTTCATCCCCGTCGGGAAACCCGCACCGCCACGACCCCGCAAGCCGCTCTTCTTCACCTCTTCCGTCACCTGATCGGGCGTCATGTTCTTCAAGGCCTTCTCGACACTCGCATAGCCTCCCTCCCGCCGATAAACATCGTACCCGCGGATCCCTTCAACCCCGGCCTTCTCTAGTAATAATTTTCTACCCATAATGATTTAATTATTCGTAGCAGCCGTCTTCCGGCATTCTTCAATGATCGCATCCACCTTCTCCGGCGTCAGATTCTCCCGGAAATGCTTGCCCAGCTGCATCATCGGCGCATACCCGCAAGCCCCCAGACACTCCACCGTCTTCAGCGAGAAAAGCCCGTCCGGCGTCGTCTCGCCAACCCCGATCCCCAGCTTCTTCTTGATATAATCGATGATGTCATCGCTGCCCCGCAACATGCAAGGCCCCGTCTGACATACCTCGAACATATACCGGCCCACCGGCTTCAGATTATACATGGAATAAAAGGTAGCCACCTCATACACCTCGATCGGCTCGATCTTCAGGATCGTCGCCACATAATCCATCGTCTCCACACTAAGCCAACCTCCAAACTCCTCCTGCGCAATATGCAGGATCGGCAGGATAGCGCTCTTCTGCTTCCCCTGCGGGTATCGGGCGATAATTTCGTCCACCTTCTTTAGTTTTTCATCCGAGAACTTTACCATATCAATTTTTTATAGTCTCTCCCTCGCATCGACTGCTCCGCAGTCTCCACAGGGCTAATGTCTGCTTCGCTTTGCTCCGCGACCTTCCCTCCGCTCGGTCAGGCGTCCATTTCCCCCGCAATAAGGTTCAACGAACTCATAACAATAATAGCATCGCTCAGCATCGCCCCCTGCGTCAACTCCGAATACGCCTGGTAATAAATAAAGCAGGGCCGGCGGAAATGCAGCCGGTAAGGCGTCCGCCCCCCATCGCTGATCAGATAGTATCCAACCTCTCCATTCCCACCCTCGACCGAACAGTAAACCTCACCCGGCGGGATCTCCGTCTCACCCATTATGATCTTGAAATGCCAGATCAACGCCTCCATCTTCGTATACACATCCTCCTTCGCCGGCAGATAATACTCGGGCACATCCGCGTGATAAACATCCGCCTCGGCGCCCTTCATATCCTGTATCTTCCGGTACGCCTGCTCGATGATCCGCATCGACTGCCACATCTCGCCATTACGCACCAGAAACCGGTCATAGCAATCACCCGTCTTTCCGACAGGGATATCAAACTCAAAATCCTCGTACGAAGAATAGGGTGTATGTACGCGAACGTCATAATCGGCACCCGCCGCACGAAGATTCGGCCCCGTAAAGCCATAGTTCAATGCCCGCTCCGCACTGATCGGACCCGCGCCGATCGTCCGCTCCATAAAAATTCTATTGCGCGTGAACAGGTGCTCAAACTCCTTTAGTACCGCCGGATACTCCGCCATGAAGCGATCCAGTTTCTCCCAGGCGGCCTGCGTAAAATTCCGCTCGAACCCGCCGATCCGGCCCATATTCGTCGTCAGCCGGCTCCCGCACACCTCTTCATAGATCTCATAGATCAGCTCGCGGTACTGCATCACATACAGGAATCCCGTGAAGGCCCCCGAGTCAACCCCTACCACCGAATTACAGATCAGATGGTCGGAGATCCGCGACAGCTCCATGATGATCACCCGCAGATAATCCACCCGCTTCGGCGTCTTCACACCCAGCAGCTTCTCACAGGTGAGATGCCAGCCCATATTGTTTATCGGGGAAGAACAATAGTTCAGCCGGTCCGTCAGCGTCGTTATCTGATAAAGCGGCCGGCGCTCAGCCAGCTTCTCGAACGCCCGGTGGATATACCCCACCGTTTGTTCCGCGGAAACGATCCGCTCTCCATCGAGTTCCAGGATATTTTGGAATACCCCGTGCGTAGCCGGGTGCGTTGGACCCAGGTTCAGCGTAGTCGTTGTCTTCTCGATGCTGCCTTCCGGCAATTTTATGTGTTGCTCGGTGCTCATGTGTTACTTTTTTTTGTCGTCGGCGTCTTATCTCTCTTCATCTTTCGTTGCGACGCTCCGTTCAGCGATATCAATTCTTATCGGCGGTGGTTCCATCCGTTCCCGCCGTAGTATCCGTCTTCCAATCCTGTTTCTGCTGACCCCCACCCGGCGTCCCGCTGGCAGGAACCAGCGGCTCCTCGGCATGCCTCGGAGTCTCAACCGCTCCGCGGTTGGCCGCCGCCGGCAAAGGCCCACGCCCAAACATCGCATCATCCTTATCGATCCTCGTCTGATCCTCCAGCGGAAACTCCTTTCTCATCGGGAAATACTCCATCTCATCAACGTTCAATATCCGCTTCAGATTGGGATGACCCACAAAATTCACCCCGAAAAAATCAAACGTCTCCCGCTCCATCCAATTGGCGGAAGAATACAACTGCGTCGCCGTGTAAACATCGGGCTTCTCGATCGACGTAAACACTTTAAACCGCAACCGGATATTATCGGTAAGATTGTGCAGATGATAAACGACCGCCAGCTCCCTCCCCCGCTGATCGGGGTAATGTACCGCCGTCAGATCGGTGAGAAACTGGAAACGCAACTCCTCGTCATCAAACAGGAATTGCATCACTTTTAAGTTAAGGTCCTTGGGCGCCTCGAAGGTCAGAAAGCCATACGGCTCTTCAAAGTGGGAAAGCTGCTCTCCAAATTTCGTAATAAGCCGATCCTTGATCGTTTCGTTGGTTAATGCCATATATACAAAAAGCCGCCAAAAGGCAGCTACGCTTTTTATTGTATGCCGTAACTCTGTAACAACCCCTTATACTGGTCACCATTGCGGCGACGGATGCTCTCCTGGCCAACAAGGTCCTGAATCCGCATAAAACCGTCAAGGATCGCCTCAGGCCGCGGCGGACAACCCGGAACATAAACGTCAACCGGTACCACCTGGTCGATCCCCTGTAATACAGAATAGGTGTCGAAAATGCCCCCGCTGCTCGCACAGGCACCCACGGCCATCACCCAACGAGGTTCGGCCATCTGCAGATACACCTGCTTCACGATCGGGCCCATCTTCTTCGCAATGGTCCCCATCACCATCAGCAGATCGCACTGCCGGGGAGAAAAACCAAGCCGCTCCGCGCCAAACCGCGCCAGATCATAGTGGCTGGCCATCGTCGCCATGAATTCGATCCCGCAACAGGAAGTTGCAAAAGGCATGGGCCAGAGCGAATTCTTCCGGGCCAACCCCACAACATCACTCAGCTTGGTCGTAAAAAAACCGTCCCCGCCAAAACCCTCAGGCATATTGGCAAGGCTGATGTTATCTTTAACATCGGCCTGAATGGGATGAATATTGAACCTAACCGGACGTGCCATATACTCAAATATTTTAATGTTACCTCATCAATCCGAACTTCGTCAGGGCTGCTCCGCCACGTTCCCTGGCTTCGCTACGCTCACTAGTCTTCCCAGGTCAACGCTCCTTTCTTGATGACATATATAAAGCCTGCAAGAAAAAAGCCAACGAACATCAACACCTCCATAAAGCCATTCCACCCCAACCCCCTGAAATTAACAGCGTAGGGATAGAAAAAGATTACTTCCACGTCAAAAAGTACAAACAGGATAGCTACTAAGAAATATTTGATGGCCATCGGATGACGCGCATTACCGACGGCTTCGATACCACTTTCAAAGTTTTGGAGTTTTTCAGCAGTCTTGCGTTTAGGGCCCAGCAAATGAGTGAGGCCAAGTACCGCACCTACGAAGCCAAGAGCGAATATGAGTTGGACACCGATCGGAAAATAACTGGTAGAATTATTCAGATTTGGGTTAGTGACCTGTAGAAGGGTGATGTCCATATGATAGATTATAGGATTTCACCCGCAAAAATAAGCCAGCATTCCGGATTTCCAAGTAAAAAAGGGGCCGGCGCGACTATTTAATTTCGCGCCGGCCCCTTATAGTCAACTATTTACTGTAGTTTTTACTTCCTCGCAGCTTTCTTCCCGCCCGAAGAAGGTTTAGCCGCTGGCGGTGGCTTCCGGGTCAGTATCTCCTTAAACTTCTTCGGATTGGGATCGGCCGGGTCCACCTCGATCCACATGTCCAGGTAAGTGATCGCCGTTTCCTTGTCCTTCTTCACATTGTTAAAGTAACCGGCCAGCTGGGAATAAGATTCTATAACATATCGTTTATATTTGGTCGAATCCGGGCTGTTAGCGGCCTTCGCAGTCGAATCCAGGCTACGCGCAATCGCCCCCAGTTTCTGATACGCTTCTATCGGCAATCCCTTCGTCCAAAGAGAATCATCCAGCGCCAAAGCGGAGTTCTTACACCACAGGTAACCGAAGATCTCATTCGGATACTTCGACTCATAAAGCCCGCAGAATATGCTGTCTGACGCCTGATAGTTACCCGCAGAATAGTTCGCAAAACCCCAGTTGTAAAGCTCGTTCTGGTTGGGGTCCTTGAGGTACGGATACCCGACGCCCAGCCAGTAAGCATATGCGCCCTTATTTCCCGATTGCTTGGCGAAGTCCTGCGCCTCCTTGATAACATCCAACTTGTTCTGCAGTATCGTATCCATATTGATCGCCTTCATATACGCAGCGATGGCCGCGACACTGTCGGAATGGAATTTCGTCAGCACCTTCCCTTGAAAAGCATAGTCCCTGCCTGTAAGCGCATCCGGTTTCTGCTTCTGGAAATATTGATTCAGATACTCCCGCGCATTCACACTGTCATTCTTCCCATCATAGGAGTAGGCAAGCAACAGATAATACTTCGGATAAACCTTATCCCCCTGGGCCTGGATCGCTGCCTTGGAAGCCGCAATGGCTTCATCGTATTTCTTACCGACATACAACAGCGTGGTCTGATCGTACTTCAACTCAGGGGTCTCATCGGTCACCGCAACATATTTATTCAGGAAATCCGTCGTCTTATCGACATCACCATGCTCGAAATAGTGCACATACAAAGCATAATAAGCCGGCGCATAGTTCGGGTCCATTTGGACGGCATCGTTATAAGCCGGCAGATAGAACTCAGTGTTCTTCTGGGTCTCATAGATCTTCCCGATCTTATACTTCGCCTCCGCCAGCTTAGGGTCAAGCGTCAGCGCCTTCTGATAGGACTGCACCGCATTACCCCCGTCGATCAGCTTCCGGTAGGCATCCCCCATCAACAAATAAGTATCCGCATTATTGAAATTCTTCGTCTGGGTGGCCTGCGTCAGCTTTTCGATGGCATATTGCGCATCCCCGTTGCGGGCATCGATATTATTGTCGGCAACGGCATTCAGGACATTGACATCCTTGCCCTTGGTGAGGCTGATCGCCGTCTCGAAGCGCTGCTTCGCATCGGGGGTCTTCCCCATCCGCAACTCCACACCCCCCATTCCGGCCAGCAACATCGGCGCATTGCCGTTCGTCTGCAGTGCCTTGGAATACAGGTCGCCGGCGGCAACAGAGTCATGCTGCGCCAAAAGGGTCTGTCCTTTCCAGTAAATCGCGTCTATATTGTTGGGATTGCCTGCCAGTATCTTGTCAAACACATCGTTAGCGCTCTTGAAACGCTGATAATAGAGGAATTTCTTCCCCTGTTCCACCGTCTGAGCCAATGCTATATTGCAGAGACCTGCAACACTTGCCACCAGTAGTAAGCCGATTCGCATCTTGTTCTTCATTACGTAGTCTTGTTTAGAAGTGTGTAAATTTATATAAATCTGGTTTAAATTTTTGTGAAAAAACAATCTCCCTTTTTCCGTAGTGGCTTCTTCCCTGTCGATTAATGTGACAATGCCCCTATTTACTAAGCTGCACGTCCCGAAGCTCGAAATGCATTCCCGCCGGCCACAAATAAGCTTTACTGAAGATCAGCTGTCCGCGTTCATACTGCAGAAAATTGACGAAGTTGTTCCCCACTCCGCTAAAATTCTCTTTCAGGATATAATACAAACTTCGAACCAGTGGGTACCGTTGCAGTGCAATATTTGCCTGATAGGGTCTGACATAAGTTGCCCCGAGGCAGTTCTTACACCGGATAGCCGCTACGATCACATTTTTATTAAAGCTCGTATCACCCGGATCATTCCGGTCCGCGATCCAGCCCGCACCGATAAAACCCACGGCGCGGGGATTATTCGCCACATAATTCACCACCCCCTCACTGCTCCGGGCCGCGGTCACCGTCTTCCCAAGCGGCTTCCCGCCAAGGATCGAATCCATCGCATAACGCACCGTGCTGGTCGCCGACACCCCATCCATCACCGGCAAATGCTTCGTATCGGCTCCGCTCAGCATATCCTTCAGGTCCTGCATCTCGAAAACAGAATCTTTGGATGCCTTGTTAACGATCACCGCGATCGCATCAAAGGCCAGCACCCCAAAAGTGGGCCGCAGATGGAAAGAGTCATTGTAGAAATTTCCCTCCTCCGGCGTCAGCCCGCGCGTCACCAGCACCATCCGCGTGCTGTCCGTGGTCAGGTCGCGCAGACACTGCGCCTCCGACCGGTAATCTGCAATAATATGAACGTTGGGGAACGAGGACTCAAAAACCTTTATCTGGGAATCGATCACCGGCCGGAACGACTCGTCCACACTGATATGGATCGTCCCATTCGTCGGCGTCTCCTGCGCCGTCTTGGGCGCCTTGCTGGCGCAGCCGCCCAGAAGAGTGCAAACAACAAAGCCTGTCAGAATGCCTTTACCAATACCGATCATATCATTACCGGAAATACCCGTCCATTAGTTGTTATAGTAATTTTTCTGCCTCCCGCGGTAAACCCGAAATCCTCCATATAGCAGGAATAATCCCCCCATGGCATACCGGAGCGGATCATCAAGATTGACCGACACCCCAAGCTTTGGCGCCAACAGGATAACCAGCCCGAGACAAAAGATGATCACCCCCATGCCGTAATCCAGGATCGCACGCCTAAGCTCATACGACTTCTTCCGGCTCTTCTCCACAAAAGGCCTCGGCGCCCCATTCGTTTCATCATGTTCCGGACCCCCTTTCGGCACTCCCGGATACTCGTTTGCCATTTTTTACTAATTTATTGTGGTTCCGCCCGCCTGGCGTCCCCAGGGCGGGCAAATTAAGCAAATAACCTTAAAAACATCCACCTATAGCATTAAATTAGATGCCGCAACAACCCCGATTCCATAAATCCCACCCTGTCTCCAGACGCCATTTTTCCATGATCCCATATCCGCCCCAGGTCCCGTTCTTCCATGATCCGCCCACCTGTCTTCCTCCGTTCCGGCCGCCTGCCATTCCCTTTTTGCCGTACCTTTGCGCCCATGGAAACAGCGCCCAACACCTCCGGGACAAAACCGGCTCAACCCGCCTCCTTCCTGATGGTCTGCCTCGGCAACATCTGCCGCAGCCCGCTGGCGGAAGGCATCCTGCAGGAAAAAGCCCGGGCGGCAGGCCTCGACTGGACCATCGACAGCGCAGGCACCAACGGCTATCACATCGGCGAAGCCCCGCACCACCTCGCCCAAAAAGTGGCCCGCCATAACGGCATCGACATCACCCAACAACGCGCACGCCGTTTTACCGCCGCTGACCTTCAACGATTTGACAAAATCTATGCCATGGCCAGCGATGTCGTCGATGAAATGCGCCGCATCGCCGGCCGCCAGTTCGACCCGTCCAGGGTTGAACTGCTGATGAACGAATTACACCCCGGCAAAGACGAAGACGTCCCCGACCCCTGGTACGGCCCCGAACCCGGCTATCATGAAGTATATAAAATGATCGATGCCGCCGCCGACCACATCATCGCCAAATATGGCCACCTTACCCCCCAGCCAGCCCGGCCGGCCCAATAACCAAAAGCAAAATGAGCAAGAATAAACCCAGTCTCCCGCAAGGCACCCGCGACTTCGATCCCGCCACCGTTCGCAAACGGCGGTATATCTTCGATACCATCCGCACCGTCTTCGAACTCTATGGCTACCAGCCCCTCGAAACTCCCGCCATGGAAAATCTCGACACTCTCATGGGCAAATACGGGGAGGAAGGTGATAAGCTAATTTTCAAGATCCTAAACAATGGCCTGAGTGACCCTAAAAACGTCGAAAAAGCCAGGTCGGCCTTCGAAAAGGTCCTCGCGGGAAAGAACGACAGTAATCTGACCGAACGGGCCCTTCGCTATGATCTGACGATCCCCTTTGCCCGGTATGTAGCCATGAACCACGGCACCCTGACCTTTCCCTTCCGCCGCTACCAGATGCAGCCCGTATGGCGCGCCGACCGTCCCCAGAAAGGCCGCTACCGTGAATTCTACCAATGCGACGCCGACGTCGTCGGCAGCTACTCCCTGCTCAACGAGGTCGAACTGGCCTCCATCTACGCCACCGCCTTCCAGAAGCTGGGCATCCCCGTCGAGATCCGCATCAACAACCGCAAGATCCTCGCCGCCCTCGCGGAGATCTGCGGCGGCGCCGGCAAAATGGTCGACATCACCGTCGCCATCGACAAACTCGATAAGATCGGCCTCGAAAAAGTAAAGGCCGAACTCCTCGAACGCGCGCTCACCCCCGACCAGGTAGCCATCATCGAAAAATACCTCGCCCTCACCGGCTCCAACGAAGAAAAACTCACCGCCCTCAAAACCCTCTTTTCGCCGCCCGCCACCGGAGGACCCGGCATCAACGAAACGGGCACAACCGGCATCAACGAAACGGGCACAAGCGGCATAAACGAAACGGGCGCAAAAGGCATCGCCGAGCTGGAATACATCCTGGCCTACACTACCAACGCGTCAGCAAACCCGGCCGCCAATGTCTCCGCAAACCCGGCAACCGACACCTCCGCAAACCCGGCAACCGACGCCTCCTACCCCGGCGCGCCCTCGCTGATCGTCGACCTCACCCTGGCCCGCGGGCTTAATTATTATACCGGCACCATCTTCGAGGTCAAAGCCACCGGCGTCCAGATGGGCAGCATCGGCGGCGGCGGCCGCTACGACGACCTCACCGGCACCTTCGGCGTCCCCGGCATCCCCGGCGTCGGCGTCAGCTTCGGGGTCGACCGCATCTATGATGTCATGGACGAACTAACCCTCTTCCCCACGGCGATCGACGCCAGCATCGAATACCTCTTCTTCAACCTCGGGGAAGCAGAAGCAAAAGCCGCCTTCGGCCTCATGCAACAGCTCCGGTCGAAGGGACATTCCGCCGAACTCTATCACGAAACCGCAAAGTTTGACAAACAATTCAAATACGCAGATAAGAAAGGCGCTCACTACGTCGTTATCCTCGGCAGCGAAGAGCTCGCCGGCCGCACCGTAAAAAGAAAGGATCTGTCCACCGGCCAGCAGGAAACGCTCAGCTTTGAACAACTCGTAAACACTTAACCATGAAATTTCACCCCAGGACCCTCCTGACCGTTTTGACCGCCACCACATTCCTTTGTTCCACCGCAATGCTTTCTTATGGTCAGACGCCGGCAGGCAATCCCCTCTATCGCCACATCCCAGCCGATGCGGACAAGATCTACCACATCAACTATTCCGCTATCAGCAGTAAGCTGGACTGGCACGCGCTCATGTCCATGGCGCCCCAAAAGGGCGAGAATGCCAAATGGCTCACCTACGTCACCAACCCCTCCGCGCTCGGCCTCGACCCCCGCCAGGGTTTTATGATCACGCAAAGCAATGTGATGGCAGTGGACAGCCCCCGTTATACCACGATCCTGATCCCGCTCAGCGATTCGGGAAAATTTATTCAGGCGATAAAACAACAGCGAAAAGGCAAATTCATCATCCTCCCCGGAAAGATCCGTGCCGCAAAGGACAGCACGGACAAGGCCTATGCCTGGGACGATAAATTGCTGGTTTGCGTCATCGTAAAACCGTGGCCGGCTGTCCATCCGACCCAGGGCGGCATCCAAACCAACTCCCAGATCGCCCTCCGCAACTCGCGGAGCGCCCTCCGCAAATGCCTGGCGGCGCTGAAAGGCTCCGACACCAATCCCTTCCTTACCAACCCGGACTTTGTAAAAGGCTTTGGCGACGACGCAGACGTGCATTCCTGGAGCCGCTTCGGCTCGGGTCTCGGCATGATGGCCGATGCCATGCGGATGAGTAAGGCGCCGGTAGACAAGAGCTTCTTACAGGTGGCCGAACAGATAAAACGTAGCCGCTCGCACACCCTCGGCACCTTCCGTTTCGACAATGGCCTCATCAGCTTCCGCAGCCACGTCTTCTACGATCAGGCCATAAACCTCGATCCGGGCAGCCATCCCCTGAACACCGGGCTTATCGACCGGCTTCCCCAGGGTAATCTCCTCGGACTGGCCTCCATCCACATCGACCCCTCCGCATGGCTGAACCTCATCCAATTACAGGCCGGTGGAAAGGCCACCCATTTCCTGGATTCCATGCTCGCAAAAAAGGATCTGACGATAAAAGATATTCTATCGGCGTTTAAAGGAGATCTCCTCCTCGCCGTCATCGACAGCGGCAAGACCACCCCCGCAACGGATAGCACACCCGCCCGGCCCGGAAAACCGAATGTCTATGTGGTGGTTACGATCAGTGACGCCAACGCCTTCAACAAGCTGAACGACGTCCTGCACCTCACCCGCGACGCCGCGGCCCCGGTTGCGGCCGACACCGCCACCGCCTCAAAAAAATCCAAAAAATGGCATCCGGCCCATACCCTCCGGGATAATATCCTCGTGCTGGGCCCCAGCCAGCAGGCGACCGATGACTATTTCAACAAGACCGGCCGCGGCCCAAGCCGGCTGGTTACCGATGATATCCGTTCGGCCCCTGTGGCGCTGGCCGTCGACATGAAGGCCCTCGGCGAATTCCTGCAACCCATGTTCGTCGGCAACTCGCCAAAGGACAAACAGATGCAGACGCTGCTCGGCACTTTCGACCGCATCGTCTTTACGACGGCACGCATTCATGGCAGGGAAATGGAGTCGGCATTTGAGATCAGGATGACCGACTCGCAGCAGAACAGCCTGACCACCCTCACCAAGCTGATCCAGTCGATGAGCGGGAAGTAGGCGCGCCCACCAGATGCCACCCCTTAATGGACATTCGCTGTCGCGGCGGGGATCTCATCCAGGTTATAATATACCGGCAGCCCGCGCTCCCGGGCGATGCGCACATCCTGGTCCGCACCCTTGGACGCGCCTTCGATCCGGTATACCGCATCGCATTTCTCCAGCAGGCTGTGCGCCACCGGGTATTGGATGGCCTCCCAGACCGCATCTCCGGGGAACTGCGATCCCGCCACCCGCATCAACGGCAGGGCCGCCCATTCGCCGATCATCGGCAGATGCCCCAACCGGAACACCTGGAGCGCAGCCGCCTCCAGCCGCGAAAGGTTCGCCTGCATCAGCACCGGATCGTCATCGGTGCCGCTACGATAGGGCCCCGCAATAAGTATAAGCATACAAAAAGATATTTGCGCAAAGAACGCGCGGAAGGAAATAAAAAAACTTAAACTATCTTAAGAAGGCTCCCCCGGCGGGTCAGCTTCGCCCATCCCGCCGCCCACCCTTCCCAATGATCGCACTCAAAAACTCCGGCGTGATCCCGAGATAGGACGCGATCTGCTTCTGGGTCAGCTGACGTGCGATAACGGGATACTTTGCCACAAAACTCGCATAGCGTTGTTCCGCTGACAGGGACAGGTTGTCTATCGCCCGCAGCTGCTCCCGCGTATAGGCGTTCTGCATCAACACCCGGAACCACCGTTCGAAGGTCGGCCAGCGGTCCAGCAGTTGATCAAGCTGGGTCTTGCTGATCTGGAAGATCTCACTCTCCTCCAACGCCTCGATATACATCATCGCCTTACGCCCGTTCAAAAAACAAAACATATCCGTCACCCACCAATCCGCCGGCGCAAACATAATCGTCGCCTCCTTGCCCTTCTTATCCATACAATAGGCCCTCAACGCCCCCGAGTGGACATAATAAAAGTTGCGGCAGGCCTGCCCTTCCCGTAGCAACAAGGCCTTCCGCGGCAACCGCCGGAATTTCAACAGGGAAATAAAATGCTCCATCGCCGCTTCGTCAATCGCCGCATGCCGGCCCACATTTTTCAATATAGCATCATAGTCGATCATTCTCATCGCAAACTCATCCGCCCGCGGCTCATTCGCTCCGCAGCTCATCCGCCGCAGATCATTCGCTCCGCAACGCCTCCACCGGATTGGCCCTCGCCGCGCGCAACACCTGCACACTCACCGTGGCCAGCGCGATCACCACCGCCGTCAACCCCACCACCGCAAACATCCACCACCGGATCTCGATCCGGTACGCAAAATCTTCCAGCCACTTGTTCATCAGCCACCACCCCAGCGGAACGGCGATGACGATCGATAGCGCCACCATCGACAGGAATCCGGCGGCGAGCAGGGTCACGAGTTGGCGCACATTTGCCCCCAACACCTTGCGGATCCCGATCTCCCGGGTCCGGTTGACCGCGGCGATCGCACTGAGTCCAAACAACCCCATACACGCGATCACGATCGCGAAGAAGCTCGCCCCCTTCATCGCCCGCTGCCACCGCATATCCGCCTCGTACATCTGTGCCAGCGACGCATCCAGGAAACTATAAGAAAAGGGATAGTTGTTGGTCATCTTCTTCCACTCCGCCTCGAAGGCCCTGATCGTCGCCGGCATCTTACCCGCCCTCACCTTGAAGAAAAAATGCCCCAGCCACCGGGTACCAAGCCGGTGTTCCTCGGGTTCTATCTTCCTGGTCACGCTCTCGAAATTGTAATCCTTCACCACGCCGATGATCGTCCCCCGGATATCTTTATTATACACCCCCACCTTCGCCTCCTTTCCGAGCATGTTGAACAAGGTCTCGTTGACGACAACGGCCGGCGCCTTCTTTGCCGTATCATCCGAAAAATCCCGCGAGAACGCCCTGCCCTGGACCAGTTTCAGCTTCAGCAGCTGGAAGAAGTCATAGTCCACCAACAACTCCTTGCGCCATTCCTGCTTCCCGTTCAGTTTAAATCCATTGGTATTGTAGCCGCCCGTCAGGTCGCCGCCCATCGCACTAAAGCCCAGCACATCCGGGTGATTGCGGGCAAAAGCATAGAGCCCGTCCCTCGTCTGGGCGGTAAAATGCCGGTCCCACGAAGGGTTGTCAATGATCAGGACCTGGTCCTTGTCAAAACCCAG
Source organism: Puia sp. (assembly GCF_036500295.1). NCBI lineage: Bacteria > Pseudomonadati > Bacteroidota > Chitinophagia > Chitinophagales > Chitinophagaceae > Puia > Puia sp. The sequence continues at coordinate 41,670 of NZ_DASYCH010000145.1, forward strand.
GTCCTTATTCATCACAAAGGCCATCTGCCGGTCGATCACAAACGCCGCTGTCATCAACACCACACAACACGTAAACTGCACGACCACCAATATTCGGGAAAAGCGCGGGTTGATCCGCACGCTGCTAAAACTTTTCATGATCGACACCGGCTTCAACCGGGAGATCAGCAGGGCCGGGTAATACCCCGCCAGGATCCCAAGGAGAAACGCAAGCACCAGCGCTGCACCGAGCATCTCTTTCCAGGAAAGAACGCCAAAACTCACCCCACTCCCGAGCGTGCTGCGCAGCAAAGGCAATCCCATCCACGACAGCAACAATCCCACCCCGACGGCAATACCCGCGATGAGTTGGGTTTCCACCCAGGACTGCAGGACGATCGATCGCCGCCCCGCGCCCATCACTTTCCGCACGCCCACTTCCTGGCTCCGGCCCGCCGCATTGGACACGGTTATCAACACATAGTTCAAGGAAGCCAGCAGCAGGATCACTGCCACGACGCAAAGCAGTTGGTAGATGGCCCGGGCATTGGTATAGTGACCCCAGGGAGCCGACACGTTATAATGGCAGTCTGCAAACGGCCGCAGGTTCCAGTGGTAAGCATCCCGCACCGAAGCCGGGTAGCTCTTGTACCAGCCCGTATCCATATACGGTTTGATATAGGTGCCCACCCAGGTGTTCATCTTTTTTTCAAAAACCTGCCCGTCGGTCCCCGGCCGCAATTCCACCACCAGCTGATAGGCCATTTGATTGAAGCCCTGGCGGACATGCTCGGCATAGTCCGGATCGCCTTTGATCGGAAAAACAAGCCCAACGGAAATGCTGGAATTGGCGGGCGCATCCTTCGCGATCCCGCTGACCCGGTAAAGGCGGGAGCTGTCGTTGACGAGGCTGATCGTCTGGCCGATGGGTTCCTTGTCCCCGAAATATTTCTTTGCCACGGTCTCCGACAATACGACGTTCTGCGGCGAGGACAGGACCGTCCGGGCATCTCCCTTTATCAGCGGAAAAGAGAATACCTGAAAAAAATTATCATCGGCCCGCACCACATGCGTTTCCTTATATACCGAGCCGGCAGCTTTGACGAGTTCGTCGTCCTGGGTTCGGAGGCGGTTGATCGCCGATACTTCGGGGAAATTGTGCTGCAGATCGGGGCCCGCGATGATGGGGAAAGCAAGGTTATTGTCGACATCGGCATCTCCCAACAGGCTCCCCCAAAATCCCTTTGCCGGTTTTTTATCCATGTCAGGGAAGAGTTGGCTCATCTCACACCGGTACAAACGATCCTTATTGCTATGGAAGGCGTCGAAGCCCTGTTCCCAGCGGATATGATAGAACAGGAGCAGACAAAAGGCGACAGACACGGAAAGACCGGCCAGATTGATGATGCTGAATACCCGGTTACGCAGCAGGTTACGCCACGCCGTCTTCAGATAGCTCTTTATCATAAACAGTTGTTTTTTTCATGCACTCTCGCCGGGCCGTTGGCTCTGCCTATTCACTGCGCAACGCCAAAGCCGCCAATCCACCTATTCACTGCGCAATGCCTCCACCGGGTTCGCCCTCGCCGCCCGCAACACCTGGAAACTCACGGTCGCCAACGCGATCACAAGGGCCGCCAATCCCACCACCGCAAACATCCACCACTGGATCGTGATCCGGTACGCGAAGTCTTCCAGCCAGTTATTCATCAACCACCAGCCCAGCGGTACCGCGATGAGGATCGACAACCCCACCATCGAGACAAAGCCCGAGGCGAGCATTCCCACGAGTTCGCGCACGCTGGCGCCCAGTACCTTCCGGATGCCGATCTCCCTGACCCGGTTGGCGGCCGCGATCGCGCTAAGCCCAAAGAGACCCATACACGCGATGACGATCGCAAAAAAGCTGGCTGCGCCCATCGCCTGCTGCGAGCGGACATCGGCCTCATACCGCTTTGCCAACGACGCATCGAGAAAATCGTAATCCAACGGGTAATTGTTGGTCAGGCTCTTCCATTCCGATTCAAAAGCATGGATCGTCGCAGCCACCTGCCCGCCGCGGACCTTGAACAGGATATCGCTGGGCGCCCGGTTGTTCATCAGCCGGTGCTGTTCGGGAGTTATCTTCTGGGTAAGGCTTTCGAAGTTGTAGTCCTTTACGATGCCGATGATCGTCGCCCGGAGTTCGGGGATATAGACGCCCATTTTTGCCTTGTTTCCTAACAGCCGCATCATCGCCTCGTTGACCACACAGGGTCTGTTAACGACGGCGGTATCGGTAGGGTAGGCAGTCGAGAAGGTTCGTCCTTGGAGGGTTTTTACTTTCAGGAGTTCGAAATAATTGTAATCCACCCACATCATATTGTACCACTCCTGCTTGCCGTCGAGGACGATGCCGTTGAGATTATGCGATCCCGTGGGGCCGCCGTCCATCGAGGTCGACGCCAGGATCTCCGGCCGGGTCCGGGCAAAAGCATACAACCGGTCCCTGGTCTTTCGGCTCATATCCGCATTCAGGGTGGTCGTATGGATGATGAGCACCTGGTCCTTGTCAAAACCCAGGTCCTTGTTCATGACAAAAGAAAGCTGGCGGTCGATGACAAACGCCGCTGTCATCAACACCACGCAACAGGTAAACTGGATAACGACCAGGGCCCGCGAGAACCGCGGGTTGATCCGCACGCTGCTAAAGCTCTTCATGACCGACAACGGCTTGAGCCGGGAGATCAGCAGGGCCGGGTAATACCCCGCAACGAGGCCCAGCCCCAAGGCGAGGACCACCGCCGCGGCGACCACTTCCGTCATCGAAAGGGTGCTAAAGCTCGCTCCACTGCCGAGAACGCTTTTCAACAGGGGCATCCCTAACCAGGAGAGCAACAACCCAAAGCCCACCGCGACACCCACGGTCACCTGGGTCTCCAGCCAGGATTGCAGGACGATGGACCGCCGGGCCGCCCCCATCACCTTTCTCACGCCCACTTCCTGACTGCGGGCCGCGGCGTTGGACACCGTGATCAGCACGTAATTCAGGGAGGCCAGCAGCAGGATCACACCCACGATGCAAAACAGTTGGTAGATGGCTTTCTGGTTGGTATAATGTCCCCAGATGGTGGAAGGATTGTAATGGCAATCGGCGAGGGGCCGGAGATGCCAGTGGAAATTGTCGATCAGGGTTGCCGCAACGCCGTTCTGCCGATAGAAATCGAGTGCGGGCTTCATATAGTTCTTCACCCAGGTATTCATCTTTCCCTCGAAGGCGCCTGCGTCGGTGCCCGGTTTCAGCTGAACGACCAACTGGTACATCGCGTTGTCAAATCCTGCCTTGACGCGTTCGGGATAGTCGGGATCGCTTTCTATTTGCATGACCACGCCAAACTGAATACTCGAATTGGCCGGCACGTCGCGGGCGATCCCCGTCACGCGAAAGAGTTGCGTGCTGTCGCCTGCCAGACTGATCGTTTGACCCAGGGGCTCCCGGTCTCCAAAGTATTTTTTGGCCACCGATGCCGTCAGTACGACATTCCGGGGCGAGGACAGCACGGTCCGCGGGTCGCCCTTCAACAGCGGGAAGGAGAAGACCTCGAAGAAATTGGCGTCCGCCACGGCCACCTCCGTTTGCCGGTAGACGGCATCGCCCGCCCGGATCAGCTTCTCTTCGCCCTGTGCAAGCCGGGTCACCGCCGCCACTTCCGGGAAATTCCGCTGGAGGTCCGGGCCGCAGATGATCGGAAAGCCCAGTTGCATCTTTTGATCATCCCCGGGTAGGAACCGCGCAAAAAAACCCGTTGCCGCCTTCTCTCTTCCGGCGTTGCTGCCGGTCTGGCTCATCTCGGCGCGGAACAACCGCTGTTTATTGATATGAAAAGTATCGAAAGACTGCTCCCACCGGATATGGTAGAACAGCAACAGGCAAAACGCGACAGAGACGGAAAGGCCAAATAGGTTGATGATGCTGGCTGTGCGGTTGCGCAGGAGGCTGCGCCAGGCGATGATAAGGTAGTTTCTCAGCATAAGACAGCGGTTAATTGTGATACTTCTGTGATATTGTAATATAGGTAAAATCCTGCTTAATACTGTACTTTTGCCTCAGTGAAAAAGCTGGTTCCCAAACACCCCCTGGCCATCCGCTGGATGCACTGGATCAACTTCCCGGTCCTGTTCGCCATGATCTGGTCCGGCCTGCTCATCTACTGGGCAAATGATGTCTACAAGGTAAGGGTGGGGCATGATATCCTTTACTCCTTCTTCCCCAACGGCTTCTATAAGAATTTGAACATATCCCGCCGGCTGGCCGAGGGCATGGCCTTCCACTTTTTCTTTATGTGGATCTTCTTCATTAACGGGCTGGTATATGTGCTGTACACCCTTTTCTCGGGGCAGTGGCGGCTTCTCGTTCCCAACAGGCATTCGTTCAAAGAGGCCTGGCTGGTGCTGCTCCACGATCTCCATCTGCGCAAGACGGCCCCGCCGCAGGTCAAGTACAATGGGGCGCAACGGATTGCCTATACCGGGATCATCGTCATGGGGTTGGGGTCGGTGCTGACGGGGCTGGCTATTTATAAACCCGTCCAGTTAGGGTGGCTCGCGGCCTGTTTCGGCGGTTATGCGACGGCCCGCATCATCCATTTTATCCTCACCGGGCTCTATTGCGTCTTCTTCGTGGTCCATGTCGTCCAGGTCGTCCTCGCCGGCTGGAACAACTTCCGCGCCATGGTCACCGGCTGGGAGACCGCCGCTGCGCCCGCACCTACCGCGTCCGC
>NZ_DASYCH010000146.1:0-12671 GCF_036500295.1 Puia sp.
AAAGGAAGTGTCGTCTCATGGGTGGCCCGGTCAGCCAGGCGGCTCGACTCCATTCCCCGGACCGCTTCGCGGGTCATCTCGTTAGGCCAGGTACGGGAGAGGCCCGTCGGTTTATTGCTGCCATGGAAGTCGACCAGCAGATGTTGCTCCGCGGTCTCGCGCAGGATCGCATCGTAGAGGTCGATCACCTCTTTTGCTTCGTGGTCGAAAAAATCGATCTTCAGTCCTGCGATGCCCAGGTCGTGGCAGCGTTGAAAGAGCGCCCGCCGCGCCGTCGAATCGTGCAGGTCCTTGCTATGCATCCAGACCCAGATGCCCACATGCCGCTCCCGCGAGTAGTCGACGAGGTCCTTCAGCTGCTCGTCGGTCCATTTCCGCCAGAACCCTTCGAGGATATTGTATTCAAACCCGAGGCGGGCCGCCTCGTCAGTGAAATGCTTCATCACCTCGGGGGTGCCGTCGCCGCCGCCGTCGAGATACTTCCAGACGGCGCGGCCGGGTCGCAGCCAGGGCTCGTGAAGTCCTTGCGGAAAAAGCCTGGCGTCCGGCGGCGCGCAGAGGTCCGTTACGATGTCGCTGTTGACCAGGGTATTCAGGTCGGCGCCGATGATCATCACCCGCCAGGGCGTCGAGATCGTTGCTTTTACGACGGCGGGCTTTGCCAGCCGTGCTACGTCGTCGGCGGAATACCGCAACACAAAAGGATGGGAAGCCGGTTGGTGATTCGCCAGTCGAACCACCAGACCGTCTTTCCCATCGGATTGCAACACCATCCCACTATAGCGTTGCAGGTTCGCCTCGGTAATTGCCATGTATGATCCCGAAGGCAGTTTTAAGGTGGCCGGAGGCGCGACCCACTCCTCCGCCCGAACGTCAGCGAGTTTCTTTTTTACGTGCGTGCCCTCATAGTGTCCGTTGATATCATGATACCAGATGGTTGCCTCGCCGGGAAGGCGAAAGACCGAAGCTTCGTCGGGGATCCGCTGCGCGCCGGGCGCACCGGGGACGATCACGCGAAAGGCCGCTCCGTCGTTGAAGACGCGGATCTCGACGGAGAACAGGGTCTTATCTTTTGCCAGGTCCACCGTCAGGCCGTTGCAGTCGTTGACGGCCGGTGTATGGACACCCACCCAGTCATATTGCTCATGAATGCTGAACTTCTTACTGCCCCGGACCACCGCCCCGCTTGTCAGCAGCCGCCCGTCAAGCACGAACCGCAGGGGGGAGTTCTCTACCACCGGCTTGCCGCCCGCCTCGACCCGGAAGAGCAGGTCCCCCGTTCCGGCCGACAGATGGAAGGAAAGCTGGCCGTTGGGGCTGGATACGGTTAATGCCGACTTCGAAGCCGGGCCCGGTGAGGTAGGGTCCGGCGAGGCAAAAACAGAAAAACAAACAAGATGGGCTACGACCGTTGCGACAAGCAATTTTTTCATATCTGCAAGTGAATAAATTAACTAAAACGGCGAAACCACCCAATTAGCAATTTATTCAACTATTCTGGCATTCGTTTCCGGGACAGCCGAAAAACCCGGAAGTTTGAGTAAAATAGACAGCCATGCACTACCACAAACGATCGCTTTGTTCGCCGGTCATTCTTCCTGACGCTGCCCGGGCTTTTCCGGCGCTGCTAACAACCCTTCTCCTGTGCCTGTTCACTGCCGGCACTGCCCGGTCCCAAACCCCGGACAACGATCCCGCGGTCCTCGTGCGCCGGGTCGCCGATCATATCCTCCAGACGACGAGCTTTCGCTTTGTCAACCCCAAGACGAGCGAAACCTATACCAGCACGAAGGGGCTCACCCCTTCCGCCGATATAAAAGCGGAAAGCAAATTCAACAAATGGCAATATGTCAACGGCGTGCTTGCGGTCGGCATGATGCAAACGGCCGCCGGTCTGAAAGACACAAAATATTCCGACTATGCGCGGAAGAATTATGACTTCATCTTCAGCAATCTCGATTATTTCAGGAAACAATATGACGGCGGCGCCACGGGGGTGGAATGGCGGCCCGTCATGAAAATAGGTTCTCTCGATGACTGCGGCTCGATGGCTGCCGGGCTGCTCGAAGTATACGCTTTCGACAAAAATTCCGCGTATATGGACTATCTCCAACGGGTAGGCGACTATATCCGCAACAAGCAGGTGCGGTTTCCCGATGGGACGCTTGCCCGCAACAATCCCCGCAAGATGACGCTCTGGGCCGACGATCTTTATATGAGCGTTCCCTTTCTGGCGCGAATGGGGAAGACTACCGGCGACAAGGCATATTTCGATTTCGCGGTGCAGCAGGTGGAGGCTTTTAACCGCTATATCTACGATAGCCTGTCCGGGCTGTATTTTCATGTTTTCTACAACGACGAGAACACCAACGGCGTCGCGCACTGGGGCCGTTGCAATGGCTGGGTGGCGCTGGCGCAGACCGCCCTCCTCGACGCGCTTCCCGCCGACGATCCCCGCCGTCCCCGGCTGACGAAAATGCTTCTCCGGCAGATCATCGGCTTCTCCCGGTATCAGGACAGTACGGGCATGTGGCATCAGTTGCTCGACAAACCCGACTCCTATATGGAATCCTCGGTTACGGCCATGTTCATCTATACCGTCGCGCATGCCGTCAACAAGGGCTGGATCAGTCCCCATTACCTTTCCATCGCGCTCAACGGCTGGGACGGCCTTTCCCGCAGGGTGACTGCCGATGGACAGGTTACCGATATCTGCATCGGCACGAATGTCGAAGAGAATATCCGTTTCTATTATGCGCGCCCCCGGGAGACAAATGATACGCACGGGCTCGGCCCCTTTCTCCTTGCGGGAACCGAATTGATCCTGGCGAAGGAAAAAATGCCGGCGACCCGGCGGAGCTCGACGACCTCGAGCACATCGAATGGCTCGACGACGGCTCCTGGAATCGCACCAGCTTCTCCGGCTACCGCGTCATCTTCGTTCCCTTCGCCAACGGCCGCTCCGGCGCCCCCGAAGATTTCCTCACCGGCTTCATCGCCAACGAATCCATGAACGAAGTCTATGGCCGCCCCGTCGGCGTCTTCACGCTGCCCGACGGATCGCTTCTCGTCGCTGATGATGCGGGGAATACCGTTTGCGGGTGAAGGTTGCCAGTATTGGTACGATGCTTTGAAGAGGCGTTATTTTTTTGTCCATATATCAAATGGGGATGCCTTCTTTTCAATCTGATTTGGTCTCATTAAAACGATGAATTAATGCAAATTTTTCGTTTTGAAACGAAAGATTAATAAAAAAAATGGCCCCCTTTAGAAAAAGGGGGCCGTAAACGATTGCTTGCCAAACTAACAGAGGTCGAGTTCTTTCCTCAATTCCACAACGGATCCGACATCGGGCCGTAGGCGGGGCCGGATGTCACCGCCTGGATCTGCGAGGTGGGGATCGGGCGCAGGGTATCCTTCCCGACGATATTAGCCCGCCCGTCGGAGCTATGCGCGATCACGCGGGGCAGCAGCTGATGCGTGCGCACGAGGTCCCACCAGCGCGTCATCTGGCCGCAGAGTTCGCGGCTGCGTTCGTCGAGGATGAAATCCTGGGTTATTTGCGCGGCGGTGATATCCATCGCTGCGACGTTGCCCGACGGATAGGCGGCGCGTTCGCGGATGGTGTTGATATAGCCGACGGCCGCCGGGAGATTGTTCAGGTGCATCGCCGCCTCGGCCGCGATGAGATAGGTCTCCGATAAGGTCCAGACGATGACCGGACGGATCGACGGGGCATTCATATCGCTGCGCCGCGTGTCGATATACTTTTTCATGTAAGGCCCCATCTGGATATTGTACTTGCGCGGCGGCATCAGCAGATAGCGCGTCGCGGCGATGGTCACATCCGACACATCGGAGCCCGGCATATAACAGGCGGTATCGCCAAGTGCAAATTTGGGCTTGCCGGCCAAAGAAGGATCCACACCCGACGGAACTGGATTAGGCCACTTCGGGATCCCTGCCGCATTGTTACAGAGCCACACCGTCTGAAAGGTCTTGTTATATCGCATGTCGTTCGTCTTCTCCTTGAAGACGGTATCGGTCAGCCACCGCGTCGGCACCGCCCGGATATAGGGCCGGCCGTCGAGGATATCGCGCTGCATGCCCGGCACAAAGGTCTCGTATTTGGGCACCCACATATGCACCAGCACATTGTCGTTGCCGCTGCTGTTCTGCGTCGGCGAACCGTTATACGCCAGCGACGCCGTATGCTGAACCGTCCACAACACCTCTTTGTTGGACTCGTTGCCTTCCTGGTAAACACTGCCGAAATCCGGCAACAACCCCAGCCCGAGCGAGGCGCTGCTGGTGATCAACCCCGACGCCATCGTAAACGCATTCTGGTAGTCATCCGCATGCGCCGCCAGCGAACTGGCGCGGGTCAGGTATACCTTGGCCAGCAGATGCCGCGCCGCCGCAGCCGTGGCCTTCCCCGGCAACACCCCGCTCCCCACCGGACTGGCCGGCAACCCCGCGATCGCATCCTGCAGGTCCTGCACGATGAAATCATACACATCGGAGACGGGACTCCGCTGCGCCGACGTGGTCGGGGTGGACTGGAAATGTTTGTTCAGGGTCACCGGCCCCCAGAACTGCACCAGCACGAAATAATAGTTGGCCCGCAGGAACTTCGCCTCGGCGATCATCTCCTTCCGCTTGACGGAATCCAGGTTGGCGATCTTCGGACCATAATCGACGAGCCCGTTGCAGTCGTTGATAAACGTATAACAGGAATTCCAGATCGGCGAAAGCTTCCCGTCCGACGGCGTATACCCGCTGCTGTAATAATTGATGTTGTTGCCGGTGCCGTCGTTCCCCGTGATGAACTCATCGGTCCCTATGCAGGTGATGGTGAAGAGGTTTTCCGTTCCCCAAAGGTTTCGCATCCCGCCATAAGCGGCGTCCAGTCCCGATTGGAAGCCCTGCGCGGTGGAGAAAAAATCGGGCGTCACGACGGAGTTCGGGTGTTCATTCAGCTGTTTGCTGCAGGACAGGGCAAGGGTCAGCAGGAACCCGGAAAATAGCACGTGTAGTCTATATTGCATCTTCATGTTCGTTGTGTTTATTGATTAGAAACCGACATTCAGGCCAAAAAGCATCGACCAGCTGGCCGGCGTGTTGAGATTATCCGTCGTACCGGTCAATTCGGGATCGATCCCGTGATACTTGTCACGGTAGGCAGAGAAAAGAATAAAGGGGTCCTTGGCCGTTGCATACAAACGGATCGATTTGAATCCAATGCCTTTGACCACCGGCTCGGGCAGCGTATAGCCCAGCGTCATACTCCTGATCTTTAAAAAGCTGCCGTCGAAATAGGCAAACGTACTGTGATAGGGCGGATTGGTCTGGGCCGAATTCGCCGCGGACCAGCGGTTGGTCGGATTCTTCGGCGTCCAGTAGGCGATATTGACATTGTTATAATTGCCCTGCATCGTGCTCGCATAGCCGGCCCCATACAACGCCGACTCGATCGTCCCGCCCACCCGCGCAAAGGCGACAACGGTGAGGTCGAATCCGCGATAGGCAAAGCGCTGCGTGGTCCCGCCTTCCCATCTGGGTTGCGGCGTACCGACCACAGCCTCGTCTCCGGCATCGATAACGCCGTTGTGATTCCGGTCGAGGATCCTGGCCTGCCCGATGACCGACTTGTTTCCCGTGATCGTCTGGCCCAACGCCTTGGCATTTGCAGAATCCTGCGCCGTAGCCTGCCAGACTCCCGCCCGGACATAGTCGTAGAAGGACCCGATGGGCCGACCCACAAACCATTTATTGGCCAGATCGGCGGGCTTGCCGTCAAGCGTGGTATTGATGCTGGGCAACAGCTGGGTGATCTCGCCCCGGTTGAGATAGAAATTCACATCCGCCGACCAGGAGAAGCCATGATTGGAATGGGACTGGATGATATCCGCGGCGAGATGGAGCTCGATGCCCTTGTTCTCGCTCTTGCCGATATTGGTGAGAATCTGTGAGGGAATACCGGAGGACGCCGGCAAGGTCACCGGCATGATCATGTCGCGGGTATAGGAGTGATAAACATCGATGGACCCCGTCACCCGGTTCTGCAGAAATCCGAAATCGACCCCCGCATTCGCCGTCGCGGTGTACTCCCAGTTCAGATTGGGGTTGGGTGCGGCGTTGGGATACAGCCCGGTGGTATTCGTAGAGCCATAATTATAGGTCTGCGCCGTCAGCGAACCCAGGGTCTGGTAGGGGTTGATGGCCGGATTGCCGACCTCCCCATAACTCGCCCGAACCCGCAGATTGGTCAGGGTCGTCTGGTTCATCAGGAATTTTTCCTTTATCGCATTCCAGGCCAGAGCCGCCGAGGGGAACACATGATATTTATTCCCCGGCGCCAGCTTGGAAGACCCATCCGAACGCATGGTTATCGTCAGCAGGTACTTATCGTTGAATGTATAGTTCAGCCGGCCCATGTATGAGATCAGCGCCCAGGGCATCAGGTTGTTCTTATTGGGATCGGACGTGCTGTTGGTAGCCTGAAAATTGGCGCCCAGCGCCGGGTTGAAATACTGCGCCTGGTCCGAGAGCACGCTGGCATAGTCAAAGGTGTTGTTCTGTACGCTGTATTTTTGAAAGCTGTACAACCCGGTGAAATTGATCTTGTGCCGCCGGGCGATGGTCTTGTCGTAGATGAGCATGTTTTCCAGCGTATAACTCGTCGTCTGGGTCGTGGCATTCTCGGCGGTTGACTGCACACCCAGGTTGTTTGTCGTATACCGGCCGTAGAAATTCCCATAGACATCATTGCGGATCTCCGCACCACCGTTGAAGCGGTATTTCAGGTTCTTCATCGGGCTAACCTCGACATAGACCGTCGAGAAGGTGCCCAGGCGATTCCTTTTCTCCACTGAATTTCCCGGCAGAAAATCCGCGAGGGGGTTCCACACCTGGTTCGCACTCCCCGGCAGGAAATTATTGATCAGCTTTCCCGTGCTGTCATTCGGCGACACCAGCGGGCTGGCCCGCAACGCCTGCCCCATCGGGTTGACGTTTTCCCCCCGGGTGACGGTGTACGAATTGAGCGAACTAAGGCCGATCTTTATAAAGTCATTCAATCGCTGGTCAACGCTTAGCTTCAGGGAATACCGGGTAAACTCCTGGCCGGGATAGACTCCTTTCTCATCATAATAACCGGCGCCAAGCGCATACTGGGTATTGTCGGTTCCGCCCGAAACCCCGAGTTGATGATTGGTGCTGACGCCTGTCTTATACACCAGCTTCTGCCAGTCTGTGCTGCGGCCGTTGGCGATACCCTGCTTTTCTTCCGGGGCCAGGGCGATCAGCGAACCGTTGATCAGGTTGGGATCGTCGGGTCCGGTGTAGACACCCGGGTTTCCGATGAAGGTGGCCCATTTCTTCAGCTGGAGGTATTGTGGACCGTTCATCATGGGGTATTCCCCAAGCCATTTTGTAAAACCGGCATACCCGCTGTAGCTGATGCGGGGCTTTGCCCCTGCCCGTCCCCGTTTGGTCGTCACCAGGATCACCCCATTGGCGCCGCGCGAGCCATAGATGGCGGTGGAGGAGGCATCCTTCAACACTTCCACCGAGGCCACATCATCCTGGTTGATATCATCGATGCTTCCCTGGAACGGGATCCCGTCGACGACAAAAAGGGGATCGTTACCGGCTTTGACCGACCGCGTTCCCCGGATCAGGATATTCGGCGACTGACCGGGATGACTGTTGCCCTTGCTTTTTTCGATGTCGATCCCCGCCGCCTGGCCCTGTATCGCCTGGCTCAGGTTGGCGGATGGAACATCCTGGATGGCCTTCTCGCTTACCGAAGCGATGGAGCCGGTGACCTCCGACTTCCGCCGTGTACCATAGCCGACGACGATCACCTGGTCGAGGTCGTTTCGGTTCTCCTCCAGCCGCAGCTGGAATGCCGGCAGATCGGTTGTCCCTACCCTGACCTCTTTGGGGACATACCCCGCATAGGAAAAAACCAGGGTACCATTGCGCGCTACGGATAACTGAAAGCGCCCGTCCGCCCCTGTCGTCGTACCGGTCCTGGTCCCTTTTACAAGGATCGACACCCCTGCAAGAGGTTCTCCGCCGGAGGAGGTGATCGTTCCATGAACAGCAACGGAAGAAGGCTGCGCAGAAAGAGTGAGAGAAAAAAATACCGTGAGAAAAAACAAACCGGCAGTCACAAGACTTTTCATGCGAACAGTTTTAGTTGAAATAAAAAAGCAATTCGTTACTACCTGCAACTACGCTATATTTTAGCCTCGCTGCTTTCGCACAAATTGCTTTTTACTCAACTATCTTGGCACCGCCGCCATGAGCCTACGGCGACTGCTATTTCAATTCAACCTTAACCACGGAAGCGATCGCATCCGGCGCCGCGGCCGGTACGGTAATAACCAATCCATCGGCGCCGCTTGCTGTTTTCAATGCAGCACCACCGGCCAGCAGGCTTGCCTTCTTCACCTCGCCCTTCACACCCGGCACCACCAGTTTGCCGTCGGCGGGCCAATCGAATACACTCAAATAATAGACCTTCCCTTTTACCGTACAACGCCCCCAGGGCAGCGGCGCCAGCGGGCTTGCCTTTGTGCCATAGATGGCTGCCCCGTTCACTTTCATCCAGACGCCGATGGCTTTCAGTGCATCGATGCTGGGCTGCGGGAATTCGCCTTCCGCGGTGGGGCCGACATTCAACAGATAGTTGCCGCCCTTGGATGCAATGTCTATGAGGTTACGCACGAGTGTCGTCGGCGTCTTCCAGTTATGATCCGAAGCCTTGAAGCCCCAAGTGCCGTTCATCGTCATGCAGGTCTCCCAATCCTGCCCGTCCAGGTCCGACAGTTTCGGGATCTTCTGCTCTGGGGTCTTATAATCCCCGGGGAAATCGGGGCGCTTGAGCCGGTCGTTGGTGATGATCTTCGGTTGCAGAGCGAGCAGCGCATGCAGCTTCCCGGCATACGCATCGGTCATCCCTGTCGGGGTATCCCACCACAGCACGGCGACGTCGCCGTAGTTGGTCAGCAATTCCTTCACCTGGGGAACCGATACCTTGTCAATATAGTCGCCCATCGAATCGGTCGTCTGCGCCGGGTCCCAGTGGCCGCTGTGCGCTGCTGTATAGGCATCGATCTTCGCCGAGTCGGGGTTTGCCCAGCCTTCCGAGGTCGGCTTCCGGGCTACGGCGCCGCCGGGATTGTTCCAGTCCTGTGCCTGCGAATAATAGAATCCTATTTTCATCCCGTATTTGCGGCAGGCCGCGACCAGCGGCTTGAGCAGATCTTTACCATATGGCGTGGCATCGACGACGTTCCATTTGCTTGCCTTGCTTCCAAAGAGGGCGAAACCATCGTGATGCTTGGCGGTGATCACGATATACTTCATCCCTGCGTCCTTCGCCATCCGCACCCAGGCGTCGGGATCGTATTTCACCGGGTTAAACTGCCGGGCCACTTTATGATATTCCGCAACGGGGATCTTCCCACGGTTCATGATCCACTCCGCCGCCTTGCCGATCGTGTGACCGTCATATTCTCCCGCCAGCTGTGCATAGACACCCCAATGGATAAACATCCCAAACCGCGCGTCCCGCCACCAGGCCATGCGCTGGTCCCGCGTCAGCGTGTCACTGCCCGCCGACCCATTCCCAGGGCCAGCCGTCTCCCGTGCCAGCGGCTGCGCAAAACCGCAGGCGGCCATAACAACAAAAACTCCGGTAAAAAAGGCTTTCTTCATATGCATTATTTAATGTCTGACTATTTTGGCAGATCCCGGGCCGAACTGCTGCGCGCCATCGCTACCCCGGGCGCGGCCTCCGTCCTCCGGTCCAGCCAGATCAACGGATGGCGTACCGCCAGGTTGCGGATCACCTCGGCATTTTCCGGCTGGTGGTCGAGCCGCTTCCAGGTATCGAGCCAATCCTTCCGCCCAAAAGCCTCGGCCCCGAAGACCAACGCCGGCTGGGCCACGGGCCACTGGTCCCAGTACATCACATCCTGTGCAAAGGGCCACTTCCCCTTGTCGGCAATATAAGGATATAAGAATTCGATCCCCTTCTTCATCGATCGCCCGTCCGGCGTGGTAAAATTCCACAGATCGTCCCCGGGCCCCGAAAGCAGTTGACAGATCGTCGTCATCGCATCCAGGTTGAACAGCGAATAACCATAGGGTTTCGTCCGCCGCAGCTCCTGCGGGAAACTCCCGTCCGCGGCCATCTGCCTGGGCAGCAAGACCGTTTTAAACCGCTGCCGGCAAAACTCCATCAACGCGGTGTCGCCGGTGAAGCGGGAAAAAGCCGCCACCTGCATCACCCAACAGGTGCCGTGATTGTTGGCGGCATTCATCTCCTCTTTTCCGTAGGGATGTGTCGTCAGCCATTGCAGATACCGCGAGAACCATTCCCTGATCCTCGCCAGCAACACCCGGTCCATTGCCGTGGACCCTTCCATCGCCTCGAGCCCCTGCACCACCTCCATCAATTGTATCGTATCGATGATGCCGATACCCCGGCCCGTTGCCCGGCCCTTTATCGCCTGTGCGTATTGCAGATCGGGATCCATCATCGTCGCCGTATCGACAAACCAGGCCCGGGCATGGCGAAGGGCCTGGGTCACATATTTATTATCCCCTGTAAGGATATACGCCGAACCCAATGCCCCCATGATCCGGCTGAAGCGGATCATCGCCAGACGGTGGGCCGTAAAATTCGCCGGGTTGGTCTGCCCATCCTTCTGGATGTAGGGACTGTCGGCAGATACGGGATTCGGCCACCAATAATCCCCTTCTGAAAAGAAATCATGCCGGCCGCCTGCGCTGCGCGGCGAATGACTCGCCGTCACCGTCACCGGCGCTTCCTTCATCGCCGCCGAAGCCTCTTTCATCACCAACGGCCGCAAGGTTTTTATAACGAGCATATCCTGCGCCCTAGCTCCCCATCCCGCCAACAAAAATAAAACAAGTAGTCGCATATCATTCGTTCTTTAGATCAAAAAATACTGTCGGCAATCCTTCCGATGCCGCGCTGATGACCGACCGGCCGCCCTGCAAGACGACCCGGATCATCGAGACCCCGTTGAAAGTCTGGACCACCCGGGAGCCCGTCGACGTCCCGAGGTCGTCGACCAACCGGCCGTCTCCTGCCAGCCCCCAATGGATCCGGTTGGCCGCATCGAGGCAAGTCACGCCCTTCGCATCCAACAGGCGCACCCGGACCCACACCGTATCGCCGCTCGCGCGCGGCAGGCCGCCGGCAACCGTTTCACTCCCGCTCAGCCGGTCCATCTCCATCTTAGTCGGCTTTCCCCATTTCTCCGTCTGGTAGTCAAAGGTCACGGAATCTCTCACCACCGCCGTTCCCCGTCGCGCGACCGCCACGAGGCTATTCTTCCCTTTGTGGAAAGTAACGGCCCAGCGCAAACCCGCCGCCGGGAAATCCTGGCTATTTCTGTGTCGCAACCCCGCACTGACGCCGTTTACGAAAAGTTCGGCTTCGGCAGCATTTGAATACAGCTTCACCATCCTTGCCTCGCCTTCGTCGCCCCACCGCACCGGCCAGCTATGTCCATAAATATGCGCCATGAGTTTCGAGGTCCAATACGATTGAAAAACAAAATAGCTTTCCTTCAACGTCCCATCGCGTTCGACGACTCCTTTCTGGTTCACAAACGGAACGGGGTTATCCGGCCGCAACGGCGTGGAGAAGTCCTTAAAGACCCACTGCGCAGCGCCTGTCAGCCAGGGCATCTTCTCCTGTGCTTTAAGATGCCAGTCGAAGAGATTACAAATATAGCTCTCGCTCCAGTCCCCATCTTTCGAGACCCGCGCCGCACCGCCATACAGGGAGGCATCCCCCGCCCGTTCATCGGTTCCCTGGCCGCCATGGACATTCAGCAAGGCCTTGTCCGGGTTCTCCGAATGCCGCCGCGCGTGGCTGTCGCCACCCCATTCCATATGCACAAAATGCGAAACTTTTTTAAATTCTTCTTCCGTCGCAGCCGCATACTCGGTAAAAATCCCGCGATACCAGCCTGCCCAGATCGAGGGCGAATAGACATCGGGGATATCGCTGCAGAAATCACAACGCCGGATAGCAGTCTTCCGCCCGGGATCGAGCCGGTGCGCCAGCGCATTCAATTCCTTCATAAAACTGCGGATCTTCTCTTTGTCAAACTCCTGGAAGTCTCCCGGCCAGTCATTTTCATTACCGAGCCCCCAAAGGATCACCGCCGGATGGTTATAGTGCTGGCTGATCATGTTCGTCAGCATCCGCCGCGCCTGCTCCCGGTAGGTTGCCCCGCCAAGCCCGCCGCGGCACCAGGGGATCTCTTCCCAGACCAGGATGCCCAGGCTGTCACAAAGATGCAGGATGATCCGCGATTGCTGGTAGTGTGCCAGCCGGATATAGTTGACACCCATCTCCTTCATCAGGACCATCTCCCGGCGCATCTCCGCCTCTGTCATCGCCGCCCCTTCGCCGGCGGCATCTTCGTGCCGGTGGGTTCCCTGCAAGAGCAGTCGGGCGCCGTTGAGCATAAATGGACCATGGTCCACAAACTGATAGCTCCGGAATCCGATCTCCGTCGAATCCGTACATACCCCGCCGTTAGCATCCTTCACCGTCACGAGCAGATGATACAATGAGGGCCGGTCCGGCGACCATAGCAGCGGCGCCTTCACGT